>JADFPY010000330.1 GCA_022562085.1 candidate division KSB1 bacterium
GCCGTTCAGAGTACCTCCGGCATCTTGAATCTTTTTGAAAAACTGATCCTGCCCAACGTGCTGCGATTCCTGAAACAGTATGTGCTCAAAGAGATGAGCAAAGCCGGTACGTCCCTTAGTTTCTCGATTTGATCCGACATGATATAAAATTGCAACCGAAACGATTGGGTCTGATTTATCTTCGTGAAGAATGACCTCCAAACCGTTCTTTAAAGTATACTTTTCGTAATCGATTTTTAATTTGGAATTCTGAGCAAAACTGGTTGTAAATAGAAATAGTACCCCCAGAAAAACGTTTAAAAACAGCAGCTTTTTCATAATAACTCCTTAGTTTTTGTTATTAACAAGGGCGAAAATATAACCAAATTTCAACTATATTCCAAGCTAATTTTTGATATATTAGATAGTTGAAAATTATGAAACTATTCTGGTAGAAGGCACGTTTACTTTTATGTTCTATTCAAACGAATTCAATTCCTAATTTTCTAAAACCTGTCACTTCTCTACCTTTAAATTATTAAGAGGACTCATTCTATGAAAAAACTATTAATCTGGAGCCTTGCGCTCATGTTTTTAACCTCTGGAGGACTTATGGCATCGAATGATGACACCGCTGAATCAAAAATCTTTCCCTATAAATATCACATGAAGGATTTAAAAAACGGCTTACGGGTCATCGTCATTCCTACAGATTATCCGAATATTGTTGCCTTACAAATTCCCGTACAAACCGGCTCCCGCAATGAAATCGAACCCGGCAAATCAGGGTTTGCTCATTTCTTTGAACACATGATGTTTAGAGGAACAGAAAAATATTCCTCAGAGGAATATGGCGAAATTCTTAAGAACGCCGGTGCCGATCAAAACGCTGGCACGACCGACGATTACACCATCTATCACATCACATTCTCCAAAGACGACCTGGAAACGGTGCTCAAATTGGAAGCGGATCGTTTTCAAAACCTCAAATATTCCGTCGAAGATTTCAAAACCGAATCCAAAGCGGTTTTGGGGGAATACAACAAAAACTCCGCGAATCCGGTTAGCAAGCTGATTGAAGTGCAGCGAAATGCAGCCTTTCAAAAGCATACTTATAAGCATACCACGATGGGTTTTCTCAAAGACATCGAAGATATGCCCAATCAATTTGATTATAGCCTGAAGTTCTTCGACCGCTATTACCGGCCGGAAAAGACGGTTATCATTTTATCAGGAGATCTGAAGCCTGAACAGACTTTCAAGCTGGTTGAAAAATACTGGGGCGATTGGAAAAAAGGCAGTTATTCAGCCGAAGTTCCTAAAGAGCCCAAACCAAGTGGTGCGGTTTATGAACACGTCGAGTGGAAATCCCCTACCCTTCCCTGGATTACCGTTGCTTTTCATGGTCCGGCATTTTCAGAGACCAGGAACGATATGGCCACGATGGACATCATCCAATTCACCACATTTTCACGAAGCTCTCCGATCTACCAAAAACTCGTGGTCAAAGAACAAAAGGTTGATCAGTTTTTCCCATACTTCCCGGATCGACAAGACCCCTTTTTACTGACCGTAGCAGCCCGTGTGAAAAACATCGCCGACATTTGGTACGTACGCGACGAAATTCTCAAAACCTTTGCCAGCGTACGCACCGAAACTATTTCAAGCAAAAGATTGGCTGACAGTAAGTCGAATCTTAAGTACTCATTTGCAAATAGCATGGACAACTCGGAAACCATCGCAGAAGCCGTTGTCAGCTATGTTGCCAATACCCGCGACCCGGAAACTATCAACCGGGTTTACCGGCTGTATGACTCCATTACGGTGGAAGATGTCAAAACCAAAGCAAACGAATATTTCACCGATAACGGATTGGTTGTGGTTTCCCTTTCTCATGACCCGTTACCGGAAGTGGCGAGCACAACCGGATCAATTGACGAAATTGTCAAGGCCGATATGCAAGCCGCACCTAAAATAGCAACTTTATTAAAGCGCGGCGATTCTCCCATTATTAATTTTAGAATTATGTTCAATGCCGGGCCTGCTGACGATCCGGAGGGAAAAGAAGGTCTGGCCCAGTTGACTGCAAACATGATTACCAATGCCGGCAGCAAAAGCATGAAATATGAAGAAATTCAGAAAGCGCTTTACCCAATGGCAGCGGGCATCGGAAATCAAGTCGACAAAGAAATAACCGTTTTCCAAGCCACAACGCACAAAGACAATCTAAACGCCTTTTATGAAATTGTTTCGCAACAACTCCTCAACCCGGGCTGGGACGAAGACGATTTCAAGCGTGTGAAAACCAATCTTATCAACGCCATCAAAGTAAATCTGCGCGAAAATAATGAGGAGGAATTAGGCAAGGAAGTGCTCTATGAGATGATCTACAAGAATCATCCCTACGGCCATTTGAATTCAGGTCACGTTGCCGCACTTGAAAAGTTAACTTTGGATGATGTCAAAGAGTTTTATGCGAAGAACTACACGCGCACAAATCTCGTTTTAGGAATGGCCGGCAATTTTCCTGATGATTTTTTAGCAAAGATTAGCAAAGATTTAGGTCAGTTGCCCGAAGGCAGCACGAATGGAACAACTGCTGAGCTAGAATTGCCGGAAAAAATTAACGGATTTGAAGCTGAGATTATTCAAAAGGAGACTCGCTCGACCGCAGTTTCTTTTGGCTTCCCAATTGAGGTCACACGTTCTCACCCGGATTTTCCAGCGCTCTGGCTGGTGCGGTCCTATTTTGGCGAACACCGCTCCTCGAACAGCCACCTCTACCAGCGAATTCGGGAAATTCGCGGTATGAACTACGGCGACTATGCTTACATCGAATACTTCCCGCGTGGCATGTTCCTAACTCATCCCGACGCCAATTTAGGACGCCAACAGCAAATCTTTCAAGTCTGGATTCGTCCGCTCGAAACTGTTCAAAACGCGCACTTTGCCACACGTGTTGCCATGTACGAATTGAACAAACTCATTACTGAAGGCATGACCGAAGAGGATTTCGAAGCGACGAGAAACTACTTGCTGAAGTTTGTCAATATTCTCACCAAAACCCAGGACCGCCAGCTTGGCTACAGTCTGGACAGCAAGTATTACGGCATTGATGAATTCACCAAATTTATCGCTTCTGAGCTGAAAAAGCTCACAGTGAAAGATATCAATAGGGTCATCAAAAAGCACCTGCAGGATAAAAACATTAAATTTGCTTTTATCACAAAAGATGCGGAGGATTTAAAAAACCGGCTCATCAACAATACCACTTCACCAATGACCTACCAGGCCGAAAAGCCGGCAGAGCTTTTGGAAGAGGACAAAATCATTCAGGATTACAAGTTAGATTTCCAAGCGGACAAAGTAAAAATCAGACCGGTTGAAGAGGTGTTTGTGAATTAAAGAAAGTCAGGAATTTACTCACTTCGAAAGTGCCTGGCAAATCTTTATATATGAAAGCCCTATCGATTGATTTCGGTGGGGCTTTTTTATATGCTTTTGATCGTATTGTTAAAATCTATTTGAAAATGTCCCAGGCTTTATTAACTTAATTCACAATTTTCAATTTTGATTTTTCCTAATTTATGAATCTAAAACAACTACAAGCGAACTTAACCAAAATATTTGGCCCGGAACGTTTACGAGTAAACGAACTATTAGTCAAACACTGCAACTGGCGAGTCGGCGGCCCGGCTGATTTATTTATTACTGTTCGAACGGCAGATGAGCTAACTCAGGCCGTACGCGCCGCGCGGCAGCAAGATCATAAACCCACCATTTTGGGGTTTGGTGCCAACGTACTGGTTTCCGACAAAGGCATTCGCGGACTGGTGATATTGAATCGAGCTCACCGAATTTCTTTTCAACAAAATCATATTGTTGAAGCTGACTCAGGTACCAACCTCGCTGTTCTAGCAAAAGAAGCTGCAAAACAAGGTGTTGGGGGCTTGGAGTTTCTCATCGGCATTCCCGGAACCGTTGGCGCAGCGGTTGCCGTGAACGCGGGTACCCGCCAGCAGTGGATCAGTACTTTAGTTGAAAAAGCTCTGGTTTTAACAAACAATGGACAAAAAACCTGGCTCAAGGGAGATGAATTGGAGTTTTCTTATCGAAATAGTAAACTCAAACAAACCGGCGAAGTCGTCATTACGGCAAGATTACAAGGAAAGCCGGATGAACCCCTAAACATAGAACGCAAACTGAAGGAAGAACTAAAAGTACGCAAAACGCAACCGACGGGGCCCAGTGCTGGTTCTGTGTTCACGAATCCCCCGGGTGATTTTGCAGGCAGGTTAATTGAAGCGTGCGAATTAAAAGGACTGCAAATAGGCGGTGCGCAGATTTCAGAGATGCATGCCAATTTTATTTTGAATCTCGGTGACGCAAAAGCAGGGGACATAAAAGAGGCTATTAAAAAAGTAAAACTTGAGGTTGCCAAAAAGTTCAATATTCAATTAGAGGAGGAGATTCGGTATTTGGGGGAATGGTGATTACGACAATTTTTCGTCCAATAACGTAGAAACTATTAAGTTTTCTTCAGAGTTGGGCGATGAAATTAATATGAACAGTGATTGCGCTCAACCCAAGTTTGACGAACTTGAAGTCGGACACATTCTTAAAAAAGGCAATAAACGTCTGCGAATAATCGAAATTGATTATCGACGGCATATTGTCTACTATCGTGAAGTCGGTGGCGGGGCCAAATCCAACGGAACATTAACAGAAAGTTCCTATGCTCAACAATGCCGAAAGGGTCTTATTCACGCGGTATAAATTCACCTTTTTTTAGTCCTCTACTCTTTTCAAAAGACTCACCAATTCAATGTGCGGCGTCATCGGAAACATGTCCACCGGCTGCACTTTCATGAGCTCATATTCTACCTGGCACAAAGATTTGGCATCCCGTGCAAATGTAGCGGGATTACAGGAGACATAAACTATTCTCTGTGGTTGCAATTTGAGCACTCCCTGAACAACATTATCATGCATACCTGCTCTTGGCGGATCAATGATGACTGTAGAAGGCTGCCCCAATTTATCCGAATTAT
>JADFPY010000331.1 GCA_022562085.1 candidate division KSB1 bacterium
CACCAGGACGTGTATAAAACCTGGCCCACTTTACATTTTGAGACATCCCGAGTAATAATTCGATCAACAAGACCAGCGGCATCCGGGCCGGTGATTTCATATTTAAATAAAGAATTTACGTCTATCAGACCGGCTGAATTTCGAATAGCGTAATATTCATGATCATGCGTTGGCCCGTATTTTATAGCCGCCAGATAACCGGACCAATTTCGCCACTCATGACTTTTGCACAGCTCTGAAGTACGGGGATGGAATGGAGTTGGAATGGGCATTAAAATCTCAAAAGAAAAGTTCGAATTTAGAAGTAGGCAATATACATAAAATAAAATAATTAGCAAACTTTTTGAAAAACATTATATCGAATTTTGCTTGATTTTCGAAAAATAATTAACTACCCTAGTTGGTTCAAAAAAAGCAATTCCCCAAAGTTGCGAATTGGCTCGAAGGAGGGAAAGGCCCTCTTATCAGAACAGGGATGGTAAAACTTTGATTCTGATTGGGGAGAAAAATTTTCCATTCAGGGGATTCACTCCACACCAAAATCAATTGAATCGAACGCGACCATGGCTGGAAGTCGCGCTAAAAAAGCCATTCTACTCCTCATTGTCACTTCTTACAATATTTATCGCCAATATTAGTATTTGCTGATGACTCGTTAGAAACGCACTGCTATGAGGTTTAGACGGATGCACCGTCTATAAGCCGGGAGCTGTAATGCGAGCCGGGATTAAAAAATGATAACATGGCAGACACTTGGGAGCGGCTCCCCGACCATTATATATCTTGATTTTTACGCACAAAATTGCTACGATCGTACGTCCTTGTTAAGAAGTTCTGCCTTGTAATTGGAGCGATTGAATGCTAAATAACCCGCCAAAAGAGAAAGAATCGGCTTCATGGCTTTATGTGATACTTTGTTCGCTCGTTATTTTCGTGACCATTCCATTAGCCCGATCGATGCAAAAATTTGTTCGAGAACACTGGGGTAAGGAAATATTTAGCTATATTGTCTTCGCAGTTGTTCTTTTAGCAGTTGTAGTTAGTCTCATCTATCTCCGTCGACTCCGGGTTGCTTCACGCAGCAGATACATCTGGCTTGCCGTCATTTCAACCATCTTTATCGGATATACCGTTAGACTTAGTAAAAACCCGGAAGAGGCGCTGCACTTCGTTGAATATGGAGTGCTTGGCTTGCTGGTTTATCGGGCGCTGACCCACAAAGTGAGAGATAAAAGTATCTACTTCATAGCAGTGGTAATTGGAGCCATGGTCGGCATGATGGACGAGGCGATTCAGTGGGCAACTCCAAAGAGATACTGGTGCCTGGACGACATTTGGCTGAACTTCTTTGCTGTAACCCTTATTCAGGTCGCTATTGCAAAAGGCCTCTCCCCTTCGATTATTTCAGAAAGAGTCGCACCTCGAAATATCCGATGTTTATCCATTTTAACTGCAGCGGCAATTCTATTCCTGGGAGCCAGTCTTCTCAATACACCTGCCCGAGTCGCCTGGTATACGGAGCGTATTCCGGCATTAAAATTTTTGATTGAAAATGAAAGTATGATGTTTGAATACGGCCATTACTACGAAGACCCGGAAATAGGCCATTTTAGATCGCGTCTATCCCCAAATGAGCTCAAGCGAACTGATGAAGAACGCGCGATTGAAGCCGCAGCAATTTTAAATCAATACCGCAATGACTCAACTTACAGTGATTTTCTGGAAAAATACACCCCGGTTAGCGATCCTTTTTTGCATGAAGCGCGGGTTCATCTGTTTCGCAGAGATCGTTATATCCGGAAAGCGGAAGCAGAAAAAGAGAATGAGGAAATTTACCAGGACCGGATTATGGTGGCCTATCGCGAAAACCTGATCATGGAAAAATATTTTAAAAATACTTTCAAACGCTCGAATTTTGTTTTACCGCCCGAACAACTGGCCTATCTTGAGGAAAACCATTTACCGGAACTGCACTATGGTAGTGCTGTAAGCTGGCAGCTGGTTACCAAAATCAATGAGGTTCAAATTATGGTTGGGCTTTTTGTGGTGCTATTGGGACTGGCGGTTGTCTATTGGTATTTTGGGCAGGAGGAGACTTGAGAATTAAGAATTAAGAATTAAGAATGAAGAATTAAGAATTAAGAATTAAGAATTGAGAATTAAGAATTAAGAATGAAGAATTGAGAATGAACTGCCAATTCTCTAACAGTATCATTAAATCATTCTGCAAGTTAAATTAAATTTCAGAAATTCTAAAAAAATCGACCAAGAACACAGATCTTTATTTCCGCCTTATTACCAAGAAAGAAACTAATGCCAAAATTCCCCAAGTTTGCAAAACGTGTCGATGAAATAACCGGTTCGGTTTTCGAAAAGTACGCTCCCAAAATGGCTGAACAAGGGAAGAATCTCGTTAAGCTTCATATTGGCGACACCTATTTGCCTCCGAAATATACTCTGCCTATCGACTCATCCGCTCGGAAAAAGTACGAGCATTTCAATCAGTATTGTAATACGTTTGGCATCGTCCCTTTACGTGAGGCACTGATAGAGAAATTGCAAGCTGACAATCATCTACAGGTAAACAAAGATAATATCCTAATCACCAACGGCGCAACCAATGCGCTCAGCATTAGTATGATGGCGCTAATTGAACCGGGTGATGAAGTACTCATTCTCACCCCGGCCTGGCCTTTCTTTTTCGGTATGGTAAAAATAGCCGGGGGTCGTATGGTAGAAGCGCCCATTTACACAAAATTATATAATGAACCGGAACTTGATATCGCCGATTATTTAGAGAAATTTATGACCTCGAGAACCGCAGCGATTTACCTTAACACTCCAAACAATCCCAGCGGCAAAGTGCTGAATCGAGAGCAACTGGCCCAAATTGCTGCGGTCGCCGAAAAACACAATCTCTGGGTGATCTCGGATGAAGCTTACGATGGCTTGACTTTCGATAATCGCCCGCACATATCAATTGCCGGCTTTCCCAAAATGTTCGAAAGAACTTTAAGCATCTTTACGTTTTCAAAAAGTTTTATGTTTGCCGGACTGCGTCTCGGTTTTGTTGCCACCAGTGAGCAAGCAGTAAAAAATCTCAATAAAATGATGGTACACCAGTTGTATAGCCCCTCAACGCTTGCTCAGCAGATGATGGTTGAACCGGTTGAAACCCGCAAGCAATGGCTGCCGGGAGTCCGGAATCATTACCAGGAACTGCGAGATTTATTTGTCGAGAAACTAAAAATCGATTTTCCAAAACCGGACGCTACCTATTTTATTTTCTTTCCTGCTGACCAATATTTGAACGGCCGCAATTATTGGCAACTCATTGAAGCCTGTCTCGATAGCGGCGTCTCCGTTGCACCCGGGGATAGTTTTGGCAAAGATTTTCATCATTATATCCGGCTTTGTTTTACCGGGGAATCACCTGAGAGGTTAGAGTTGGGGATTGAGAGGTTGAACAAAGTGTTTGAACAATCATAAAAAATTAGCCACAAAGACACAGAGTTCACAAAGAAAACCAGAACTCTGGCGAGTTTCTGCTACAAATTTTTGCGAAGGGCGACCCCTTTCCGATTTTCCTTTAGTTTTTTATAATGATTAAGTCGGAAACGAGGCGCCTGGAGCCCGTGGAGGACCCCCGATCCCGACATTCCTTTGAAAATATAATAATGAAGTCGGGAGAGGAGGCCGGAACGATCCATCATCAATGAACGACAGTCGGTAGTAAACGTGGATTGCCCTCAAAAAAACAAGCTCAAGCCTGGACACCGAAAACAATAAACTGTTTAGTCAAAGCTAGACGTTAACTACAGCCAATACTGATAGCAAAGCAAATCCTGAAATTAGCGGAACAGTATACAAAAACAGCAGCGAATTAAGCTTGAGCATGGTCATAAAGCGGGATTGTTTATAAACATTACGCATGGAGAAAAAGAGGTGGACCCAAATTCCGAAAACCACCGGTGTAATCACATACCACTTTGGAAATAAAATGGCAAACAGCAGATATAAAAACAGGATGGTGTGAGCATGCAATGAAAAAATCAGGTGATTAATGTAATATATCTTCTTCCTGATATAAAGAACTTTCAAAATAAGGGCAAAGATGGGTAAAATTAAAAACATCACTTTTGGGATCTGATTCAGGACTTCCTGCCAAAATAGCCGTCCTCCTTCCGCGCCTTTCTTTGCCAGAGCGTTTGCTTTCAATAAAAAGCTTTTTTGGATGCCTGCTTCAAGCGAATCAACCGGAGTGCCATCGACGGTTATACCGGTATTGGGCCCGCCAATTAAAAAACTACGGCCTTCGGCTTTGCTACTTCTTTTCTTAAATCTAAAGCGCGAATCAATACTTTCAAAAAGTTGATCAGTTTTCTCTGCTTTGGCAGAGAGTTCTGAATGTTCCAGAATTTTCTTTAGTGCCTTTTTATCGTCTCCTTTGTTTCGGCGCCCCTTCTTGGGATAAAACTTGAAACTGTTCATCATTTCCAAACTTAGTGCATTCCCGGCACTTTCGGAAATTGTGGAGTCAAAATCGGATAACAGCAAGTTGAGTGAATCACCCGCGGAGAATTTGATTTCTAGCTTTTTCTTTGTCAATTTGTATTTGTTATCAATGTCTGAGATCAGGCTTGCTTGAACATCTTCAGGAATTTGTTCATCATACTTTGTAAATATCGTTTGTATTGAGTCTTTATTGACGACTTGATTTTCTTCCGCGGGCGGTTCCAGATTGCTGAGGCCGATTTTGCCTTGCAGAGAAATGATAAAGAAGAAAAGGATGGTAACAAAGAGATACAATCGCAACGGCAGAATGTAACTTACCCGCCGCCCTGAATTATATTCATTGGTTAAGTGACCGGGCTTTCTGAGCAGCGGAATGAAACTGCGAAAAAATCTGGAATCAAAAGTGAAGTAGTCGCCGAGAATATCGTGAAAGAAAAGTTTAAGGGGAACCTGTTTTGTAGTATTGATTTGCCCGCATTCGGGACAGTATTTGT
>JADFPY010000332.1 GCA_022562085.1 candidate division KSB1 bacterium
TGGCAGTTTAACAAAATCGAGTACAAAGAATTCATTAAAGAACTACCTTGCTAAACACGGGTTTACCCATTTCACAATTTGGTAGAAGTGTGAAATTACGCATGTGTTAAGCACGAAAAATTCCCGTATTAGTTGCAATACGTGAAATTTATTTCACCCTTTTCGACTCCTGTGAAATCAGTCACAAACACCCCTAAATTAGTGTCAATTGTCTAAGCCTTTTCGCGGACGATGCCGCGAAAAGATGGCTGACGCAGTATTGTCTGCGAAGGAAGACCCGCGGTGGTTTTGAACATTTGAATTTCGAGTTTTGAAAATTGTTTCGGATTTCGATATTCGATTTTAGAATTTAGGCGCTTCAACATATCGACAAAACTTTGTCGATGTTTGGCGCTAAGCGCCTAATTTAATTAGAGCTTCGAGGTTTCTTTTATAAGAAATCAAAACTGGCCAGCTCCATAAAACAATAAGTTACAGGTTCGAATCCTGGGGGGGCGTACTAACTAAAAACAATAGCTTAAGCTCACGTATTTCGTGGGCTTTTTTTGTTGATTTGAAAAAAATGAATGAAGTTTATTGGGGTGGGGTCTGTGAGAATTTATAGGGTAATGTCAACGAAATGCGCTATACACATCACTTTACTGCAAGTTATAGGTTTTTGATTAATGGCCAGGGCCCAGAACAATTTTTTGACGCTGATTTCAATTCGTTACGACTGCGTCTGCACACACTTGTTCCTTTCTACTCCCACGCTTAATTCAACGAGTAAGTCAGCGTTAGCAGCTCGTTGGCTTTTTGCAGATACTTCAATGATTCGTTGAGTTGTTTGTCTCGCTGTAAATTGACTCTGAAGCGAGCTTCACTTCCTCCAATTAGAAAAGCCATTTCCCGTTTGAGCAAAAATTTGATATCGTTTTTGTCGGGAGTAAAATCTGTTCTCGAAAATTCAGGCGCGGAGGTTTTCACGAAATAGGTAAATTTCTGATAAGTTTTTTCTGTCACTATAAATCTATTTATAAAGAATCGCAGGTTCTTTCGTAAAGTTGGATTCTTGTTTAAGAAATCATCGGCGAATGCATAAAAAATTCTTTGGTCTGAGAAATATAATTCACGTAATTCCTTCGACAAAATATTTTCCTGATTTTTGACCCAGATATCCGGCCTGATGCCTCCCCCGCCGTAAACAGTGCGACCGGCTAACGTTTTGAATTTAGGTTTTCCTTTTTTGGCGGCTTCACTGTTTAAATGTTCATCGTCATAAGCGTCTTGATAATATTCATCTTTGGATTTATCAAAATAGTCTCTTTGAATCTGGCGGCCACTCGGGGTATAATATCTGGCAGTCGTTATTAGCAAAGCAGAGCCATCCTGAAATCGATACTGGCTTTGCACCAACCCTTTGCCGAAAGACGATTTTCCGACGATTAACCCTCTGTCCAAATCTTGAATGGCCCCTGCAACAATCTCTGATGCGCTTGCTGCACCATGATCTATCAAAACTATGAGAGGATAGAGTTGATGGGTGGCACTTGCAGTTGAGTAGTACTCCTGGAATGAGCTTGATAGTCGACCTCTGGTTGAAAGAATTTTATGGCCTCCCGGAATAAATTTGTCAGCGACTTCTACGGCAGCATTCAGATACCCGCCGCTATTCCCCCGGAGATCGAGAATTAAAGATTTCATCCCTTTGGCTTCCAGATTATTTAAAGCTTTTTCTAGTTCTCTTGACGTGGTTCCGGTAAATCGTTCTAACTTAACGTATCCAACACCCGGCCGTATCTGGAGTGCAAGGGGCACACTATCGAGAGTTATTCGTTTTCTGGTTAAGGTGTATTCTTGTGGTTTTCTCAGGCGGTTGCCGGCAATTTTGATTGTCACCGGTATGCCAACCGGTCCAATTAATTTTTTAACGACTTCTTCCCTGTCAATACCGATAACGGACTCGCCGCCAATTTCCAGAATCTTGTCACCCGGTTGAATATTGATTTTGGCGGCCGGACTTCCTTCGATAACCGATATTACGGTAATCTTTTCTTGAAGAACCTCAAAACTGATTCCAATACCGGTGTATCCTTCAAAATTTTGGTTCCAATTTTTAAAATCATCGGCGGGTAAAAACACAGTATGCGGATCTAAATTTGAGAGAACACCTTTTATTGCGTCTTCGAGAAGCTCATCCGATTCCCGTTTATCGACATAAGCGCGGTTTATTGTTTCTAAAACAGATGTGAAAATTTTTATTTTGGCGTAGAAACTCTCAGACTTCGCTAAGAGTTCGGCTACTCTTGATTCATTTGTGATGTAACTGAAAGAGAGTAGGAGTGTTAAGGCAAGTGCAATGATGTTTTTGATTTTCATTGAAGTCTCCTTACTGATTTCATCTTCCCATGATACTTTAAATTTTTTTAATTTAGACAGCTTTGTTGAAGTGTTGTATTTTTTTAAGGAAAAGTTTTACATAGGCAAACCGTGTTCCAAATTAGTTGAAAAGATTCTTATTTTTTGCTAACGACTTAACTTCTTTATAATTTTTTGCTTATGAACATCGAGTATTTTTCACGTATTGAAATTGCAAATTTAGTTGATGCTTAGAAGGTTTTTAATGTCGATTTTTTTCATGTGTTAAATTTTCGGTAAGTTTGCACTTGCAATCTCAGAGGGCATTTTATTTATTATATGATGTTTACATTTTCCGAAGCTATATGTAGTTTTCATTACCTTAGTGGTAAGGATTTTGCAGATACCTTTCCTACTTTATCGGGAGGTAATTAAATATGAATCACTAAATTATAAAATCGTGATAATTGGCATCGCTCTTCAAGGTGCCGGGGCCAGACAAACAACAAAAAATTAACTTGATTAACAGGCTTATATTATTAAATTGAAATTCAACCTTTATTGTAGCCTGGGAATAAAAGGCAAAGTCCGGCTGTAAAGATTTATGAAATTTGGAATACAATTAAGTACAATATCATGAAGTTTATATCCCGGCTGATAGTTTTCATTTTATTCAGCGCTCCGTTCGTTTTCAACTCCAGTCTTTCCGCTCAGTATTATTTTGGCAGGAATAAAATACAGTACGATGATTTCGATTGGAAAATTTTGAAAACCGAACATTTTGATGTCTATTTCTACCCGGAGATGCGGGAGCTTGCTGAAATAGGCGCCGCGTTTGCCGAGGAAGCTTATAGCCGTCTTGAAAGTAAAGTCAACCACAATGTGAACCGCCGAATTCCTCTGATTTTCTACTCGAATCACTCACATTTTCAGCAAACCAATACAATTCCAAGTTTTCTACCTGAAGGGACCGGAGGTTTTTTTGAGTTTATGAAGGGGCGAGTCGTCATTCCTTCACGGGGTTCGATTCACTCTTTCAAGCATGTCATCAATCATGAGTTAGTGCATGTATTTACTCGCGGAAAAATGGGCCGGGTTTTAAAAGACCACCACAGAACCACATTCCGGGGTATGCCGCTCTGGTTTACTGAAGGAATCGCGGAGTATTGGTCGCAGGGGTGGAGTTCGCAGGCCGAAATGATTATTCGCGATGCCGTTTTAAGCGGTCATTTAGTCCCCTTGAAAAATATGGATTCGATTTACGGCACCTTCTTGATGTACAAAGAAGGTCAGGCCATCTGTAAATATATCGCGGAAAATTTTGGCGAAGAAAAACTTCTGCAATTAATTGAAAATCTTTGGAAGGAGAGCAGCTTTTCGGATGTCATGAAACTAACCATCGGCTTGACTTATGAAGAGTTCGATGAGAAATGGATTTATGATTTGAAGAAACTTTATTACCCTGACCTGGAGGAAGGGGATTCTCCAAAAATGGTAACCAAGGCAATTACCAAAGACGGCCTCAACACCAAACCGGCCGTGTTCTCCCAAAACGATAAAAGTTGGGTCGCCTTTATAGCAAACAGAGTTGGTTACTCCAATATTTACATCAAATCTCTGGATGACAGTGAAAACAAACCTGAAGTCTTGGTTAAAGGAGAGCGCACTTCAGACTTCGAGTCGTTCAAATTGCTAAATAGTAAGATCGATGTTAACGATTATGGTGAGCTCACCTTTGTGTCCAAAAGCGGTGCTCAGGACGTGATTTATGTTTTTGACGTGCAAGAAAAAGTCATTTTGAAAAAATTTAATTTTGAAAATTTACATTTATCCACTTTAAAAAATTAATTTTTATATATTATTTATTTATTTTGATAGAATTTGTAAATAAAGTATGATATAAAACCATAGCAGATAAACGTTCATCAGTAATACTATACTCAGAATGATATTTAACTCGATCATTAAGTTTGGGACTATTATCTATCTTCATACAAGATTCTTGAGACATCCTAACAAAGATATCTGATAATAATTCATAACGTTCGTCATTAAGTTCAATAACTTTCCCCTTAACATCCTTTGTGAGTCTCCAAATTGTATCATGTAACGTAGCAAGCGAAGATTTAGATAATTTTGCTCTCTCCCTGAACCTATTTAAGCGCTTAAAAGTATTATAACCAGCTGAATTACCTTTAAAATCTTTTGAACCATATCCTCGAAAAGAATTCATTCCTTTAATCTTATTCTCAACAATTATAGAAAAACTACTAATTTCATTTGAAACTTCAGGGGTTATTAAAGTATTAGGATGTGTAATAACTGCCCTCATATTTTCGGCATATAAATTCATTTCTTTTATATCTTTTGGATCAATTTCAATTCCTCCTTTTGCTCCTCCAAAAGGAATGTTTACCAATGAAGTTTTTAATGACATTAAAAATGAAAGTATCTTGACTTCTTCCAGATTAAGTTTAGGATGAAATCTAATTCCTCCTTTTCCAGGACCAAGAGCATTACTATGTATTATTCTCCACGCATCATAATTCTTTCCATTAACATTAAGAATCTCTTTACTAACTTTCTTATGATTCAAAAGTAAATCCAACTCTTCCTCATTCAACCCAATAAACTCTGAAATTTTATCTAATCTTTTCTTTATATCTTCA
>JADFPY010000333.1 GCA_022562085.1 candidate division KSB1 bacterium
AGAATATCGTTTGCTGGTTTTGGATAGTTCTTCCGGCATGACAGCTGAATTTGATTCTGGTAAAAGCAAGTGGGAGTCAGCCAAGCAAGCAGTTGGTGAGGCCTTTTACGGCCACGACAAACGAATTCAAAAACTTGCTCTTCGCCAATTCGGTGGTTCTTGCAGCAGTCCCGTGGGTGAGCTAAAACTAAAGTTTGGGCAAAAAAAGAAAGTCAGCAGTCTGATGGATGATACACAAATGCTCGGCGGTGAAGCCACCTTGATTCAGGCTTTATGGAACGCCATTGGAGATTTTGCGGAGCAAGAGCGTTTGAGTTCAGATCAACAAATTTTCAACACCATCACCGTTATCACCGGCAGCGGCGAGGCATGTAATCCTCAAGATACGACGCGCATTAAAAAAAGACTCCAGGCTTTGAACATCGACCTGGAATTTCAAATTATTCCACTGGGTTTGGAAGAAAATGAACTTGAGGAAATTACCAATCTCGCCAAATCGTTAGGGGGAACTTATAAAATATTTCCGGCCGCCAACCAGGAACAACTCGAACGCTGGATTCAAGATCCCAAGATTGCAGATACATTTACCCAGGGTGAAAGATACTGGCGCGCCTTAGATGATAAAAAAGCCATACCTTTGCTTGAGCAAGCTGCAAAAAAGGGCGTTTCTGAGGCAATGTTAATTTTGGGCGATATTCACGCAGATATCACCAAAGAAACACACACAGATACAGATGACAAGAAAGCAATTGATTGGTATAAAAAAAGCGCCAAGGCTGGTAAGGTTGCGGCGATGACGCGCATAGGAATTATGTATCGAGATGGACGGGGAGTCGGTGATGATAACTCTAAAAATTACGACCAAGCAAGAAACTGGTTTACACGTGCGGCTGACCTGGGGGATGCGGAGGCCAAAGATAATCTTGAAAAGTTGCTGAGTGCGAAGTAAATTTATAATTGTTAGTTTTTTTAAACAGGCAAAGATTAAATTGATAGCAGGATAGGAGCTACTTAATGTACAGAAACTCACTTCGGTTTTTTTTCTCAATTCTTCAGATTTTATTAATTCTCAGTCCTCTTTCCGCAAGCAAAAAAAAAACAGCCTTTGATTTTAAACCGGCGCAGGCACCCATGCTTTCAATCACAAAAGAGGAATCGCAATACCATGTCAACATCCTGGCTTCCGATGAGTTTGCCGGGCGCGGGACCGGAACGCCCGGTCAATGGCTGGCCGCGAAATACATCGCCAGTGAATTTTTAAAGTATGGTCTTGTCCCGGTTGGCCATGAAGGCAAATACTACCAAAAATTTCAAGTCATTAAACCGCATTTAAAAAGTGCTTCATTCTCAATAAAGAAAAACACATCTATAATTGAGTTTTCAGTAAAATCGGATTTTATCCCGTTCAACTTTACCGGAGAAGACAGAATAAATGCTGCGGTCGTTTTTGCCGGCTATGGCATAACAGCGCCGGAGTACGGCTACGACGACTACAAAAACATCGATGTCAAAGGAAAAATCGTTTTAGTGTTAAGACATGAACCCTTGGAAAATGATCCTAAAAGTATTTTCGACGGCACAAAATTAACCCGGCATGCGCACTTCAAGGAAAAAGCTGAAAATGCTAAAAAACATGGTGCGTTAGGAATCCTGCTTGTAACGGACCCAAATGGAGATCACGACAGCATGTCGCCTCAAGATTTTTGGAATGCGCTTTGTCCCGGGAAAAGCGAAAAAACCCGTTGGCAGCTCGAAGAGCCTAAAACAATGTTAAACTTTCCCGCTGTTTGGATAAGCGGCGAGGCTGCAGAAAGCATTTTAGCAGAAACCAATTATTCTTTGGCGGATTTGCAAACCTCAATTGACAAGTCGCTCAAACCAAAAAGCTTTTCAATGCCTCAGCTCAAAATAAATATTGAAGTCAGGTTAAAAAAACAAGTGCAAAAAACACAAAACGTAGTCGGGCTTTTACGGGGCGCGGATCCTAAGCTACGAGATGAAGTAATCGTCATTGGTGCGCACTACGATCACGTTGGTATAAAAAACGGTCGGATTTTCAACGGCGCCGATGACAACGCTTCCGGCACAGCTGGTCTGCTGGAAATTGCAGAAGCTTTCAGCGAAATGCCAATCAAACCGCGGAGGAGTATTCTTTTTGTCGCCTTTTCAGCGGAAGAATTGGGCCTTCTGGGATCAAAATTCTACGTGGAAAATCCGGTTAAACCCCTTGACCAAACTGTGGTAATGATTAACCTGGATATGATTAGCCGCAATCGTGCCAACGAGGTTTCGGTGATTGGCAGCAATCGCAGCCGCGAACTTCATGAAATAAATATTGCCGCAAACGATGAAATCGGTTTGGATCTTATTTATAATGGGGAAAGATACTTCAGTCGAAGTGACCAGGCAAACTTTGCTAAACATAAAATCCCGGTCATTTTTTATAACACAGAGGCGCATCCGGATTACCATCGTCCAACCGACACTGCAGAAAAAATTGATGCGGAAAAATTGGCCAGAGTTGCAAGGCTGGCATTTCTCGTGGCCTGGGAAATTTCTAACTCGAATACCCGGCCCACTTACGGGCGGTTCAGAGCATCACTCGATTAAAAGTAAACTTTACGAAACCTTAGACGTTTAGTAAAGTTACTTTCGCACTCCGTTGACTTTCATTTTAGCACACCTTATATTAATTATTCACTCCTGAAATTATTAAAAAAAGATGGATTTAACTGCCTGGGCCATGCCCTGGATCGCTGCCCTTTTCTTTGTGGGCATAATTCTGCTTTTCGGAGGTGGAAGCGCGATGGTGCACGGAAGCTCCCGGCTGGCAAGAATTTTGGGAATTCCTCCGATAATCGTTGGTCTTACCATAGTTGCCCTCGGCACCTCGATGCCGGAATTTCTGGTAAGTATGATCGCGGCGCTAAAAAATAAACCAGACCTTGCCTTAGGGAATATAGTCGGCTCAAACGTTTCGAATCTTGGCCTCATACTCGGTTTGTCGGCGCTCGTGCGACCCATTGCTGTGCATCTAAAACTGCTGAAATTCGAAGTTCCGCTCCTCGTTGGCGTTTCGGTTTACTTTTGGATCATTTGCTTCAACGGAACATTGAGCCGGTTCGACGGACTGACACTTACCCTGGGATTTATCGTTTACCTCGTCATCGTTATTTCCGGGGCGAGAAAAGGTTCTGATATTTTAGAAAAAAAGTACAATCCTTTAAAAAGTGAAAAAAAGCAAATTGGAATCAACCTTTTATTTATCATAGTCGGCATAGTCGGATTAACAGTCGGCGCAAGCTGGACCGTCGATTCCGCTATCGAAATAAGTATAAGAATGGGAGTTTCGCAACTCATTCTTGGATTAACCCTGGTCGCAATTGGCACCTCTCTACCGGAACTTTCCACCTCGATCATTGCTGCTTTGAAAAAAGAGGGGGATATCAGTATCGGCAATATCATTGGATCAAATATTTTTAATATGATGGCAATCGCCGGACCAACAGCCGCTGTTCACCCGATGCCGGTCTCGCGAGAACTCATTTACAATCAACTGCCGATCATGATTGGTCTCACAATAATCTTGTGGCCGCTTTTACACAGTGGACGCAAATTAGGCAGAGTTGAAGGAGGCTTTCTTCTCCTTTCGTACATTATTATCATACTTTGGTGGACTTGGTAACTGAAGTCTAAAAGTTTTAATAACCCATTTCAAATTTGAACAAAAAAATCAAACTCATCCTCAACCCTGCCGCAGGCAGTCGTAAAGCAGCAAAAAAATGGCCCGATATAGAAAAAAAATTAACCAACATTTTAGGAGAGTTTTCCACAGAACAGACAAAACGGGCCAACCACGCAACAGAAATTACGCGTCATGCAATTCAACAAGGGTATGAAACAATCATCGCAGTCGGTGGTGACGGCACCATTAACGAAGTCGTCAACGGCTTCTTTGAGAATTCAAAACAAATTAACCCTGAAGCAAGTTTGGGAATTATCTCAATGGGCACTGGTGGAGATTTGGTCAGAACGTTGGGAATCCCAAAAAATGTCGAAGATGCTGCCACGAAGATAAAGGACCATAAAACCCAAAAATTCGACTTAGGGTTCATGAGGTGTCAGAGCTTGAAGGGAGAGCCGGTTACACGCTATTTCATAAATGTTGCTGACGCAGGATTCGGAGGAACTTTAACCAATCTTTCTCACCAATCAACAAAAGTATTCGGCGCCACTGCGGCTTATTTAATCGCATTGCTGAAAACTCTATTTGTTCACGAAACCACGCCGGTTAAGATTCAAGTGGACGATTTTTTCTCAAAGGAGCAAATTATCAGATCGATAGTCATTGCGAATGGGCAGTATTTTGGCGGAGGCATGTGGATCGCACCTCAGGCAAAAACAAATGACGGGCTATTTGATATTATTATTCTCGGGGATTTAACTCGCGGAGAAGTTTTGGCCAACATCCATAAACTTTACAATGGAACGATGGCAGAACATGAAAAAGTCCAAACTTTACATGGCAGAAAGGTAAGTCTAAATTCAAAATCCGAAATTTTAATAGAAACTGATGGTGAACTACCCGGGAAACTGCCAGCGTCTTTTGAGATGGTGCCATCGGTTTTGAATGTGATTTGTTGAATACTTTAGATGGACAGAGTGCGGCGAAGCCACAACCCAATATTTTGGCGCTCCGGATTAACCCCGTTAGATAAGAGTTTTTTGGTTTTCTGTTTAGCTGATGTTTTTATCTAACGGGGTTAACACCGATTCGACACGGATAAATGCATTTAGAAAAAAAACTAAATCATGACCCGCCATTTGAAATTGTAGAAATTTGTAAGTTAAAAAAGTGAAATTTAAAGCTCCATTTATTAAATCCGTGCTTTATCCGTGTTCACCCCGTTAGATTAAAGTCTTTGATGTTTCTGGTAAGATGATATCTTTATCTCACGGGGTGAATCCGTGGCTATATTGTTTTTTATTTAAACCCTGT
>JADFPY010000334.1 GCA_022562085.1 candidate division KSB1 bacterium
GTCGGGGGGAGTTTTACTCTGGCCGGAGCAGTACGCGTTAGTAATATCGCAAAATGGGACGGCAGTTCCTGGACTGCTCTGGGCAGCGGAACGAATGGACTTGTGCTAGCTGTAGCAGTAGACGGTAGCGATCTATACGTCGGAGGGAATTTTACCACAGCAGGCGGCGTAAGCGCCAGCAACATCGCCAAGTGGGACGGCAGCAACTGGTCGGCGCTGGGCAGCGGCATCAGTGGTGGCGATGTCAGAGCATTGGCGGTCAGCGGCGGAAATGTTTATGTAGGGGGAGTCTACACAACTGCCGGCGGGTCAAGCGCAAATAATATTGCTAAATGGGACGGTTCTAATTGGTCAACATTAGGCAGCGGCGCCACAAATGGCGTAAATGGACCGGTATTCGCCATTGCTTCAAAAAATAATGAGGTCTACTTAGGAGGGAGTTTTACAACTGCCGGTGGTCAAAGCGCGAAACACATTGTCTCCTGGAATAGCTCAACGAGCACCTGGTCTCAGTTAGGCAGCGGGGTAAGTGGTTATATCAACGCTGTCGTTATCTATCAAAACAATGTTTATGTGGGAGGACTATTTACAACAGCGGGGGGAGTTAGCGCTAAAAAAGTAGCCAAATGGGATGGCAGCAATTGGTCTGCGTTGGGCGATGGACTTAGTGGAGGTGACGTAAACAGCATTGCCGCCATCGGCAGCGAGCTGTATGTAGTAGGCAGTTTCACCACCGCTGGAAGTGGTAGCGCGAATAGAATCGCCAAATGGGATGGCAGCAGCTGGTCTGCACTGAGAAGTGGTATCGATGGCGGCCCGGTCTTTGCCGTGGCAATTGGTCTTGCCGAGGTTTACTCAGGAGGCAGCTTCTCAACCGCAGGAGGAAAGACTTCCAATAAATTTGCTTTGTGGACTGACGGTACGGTTCCCGTGGAGTTGACTTCTTTTACAGCTCAAGCCGACAGGGGTTTAGTTAATCTCCGCTGGACAACCGCAACTGAACTTAACAATTATGGTTTTGAAATCGAAAGGATGATAGTTAATACTGAGGCAAGTTGGGGAAAAATCGGGTTTGTCTCAGGCAATGGTACAACCACTGAACCCTACGCATACTCCTACACAGATGATGTGCAGTTGTTAGGCCGTATGACTGCCCTTACCTTAAAATACCGGCTCAAGCAGATTGATTTAGACGGCACCTTCGAATACCACAATACTGTTGAAGTTATAATCGGTGAGACACCGCAAAGCTTTGTCCTTGGGCAAAATTATCCAAACCCATTCAATCCGGAAACAACAATTGAATTTGTAGTTCCCGAAAACGGCTTAACGACCTTGAGAGTCTATAACATTCTCGGTCAGGAGGTAGCGACTCTGGTAAACGGAAATTTGAGTAAGAATGTTGTTCATAAAGTTAAATTTGATGGCAGTTTATTACCTAGCGGCACCTATATCTATATCATAAGCTCGAGCGAATCGGGGCGATCAGAAAAGAAAACAATGATGTTGGTGAAATAGAGGCGAGAAATCATAATCATTTCTATCAGAGTGAAACCCTGGTTATTGCGCAGTTTTTTTTTGAGTCTTTGAAGCGATATCACGCTTAAGTATCTCAAAGTAGGGAAAAGATGAGTTATTGAAATCAATTATCAATAAATGATGATTTGTTAATAATATCGGCGCAAATCCGGAATCATTTGTGGTTGCGGTGGTTGGAACCAGCGTGCCAATATTTGTTGAAAACTGAACATCCTCGCCGACGACCGGTTGGTTAGACTGGTTTTAAAACCACAGCCTTCTCAATTGAGCTGCCGCCCGGGGCAACTACATCCCGATACCTTTGTAAACGGACGAGAATCTTCACTTGCCCGCCTGGATCCTACACACTCGGATCAAGCGGCGGATTTTTGGGGCAAACCCAAAAGCTCAATCCAATCAAAGAGCAGAAAAAAGGAACTAATATTGTTTTGTTGAATTTATAACTCATCCTGTGCTTCGCAGAATTTTCCACTATTTGATCAGTAGCATCCGTCGAGTCTGTTTCATTTGCCCAAAACGGAGTTCATAAAAATAGACGCCGGAGGCAGCCGCTCTACCTGATTTATCGACACCGTTCCATTGAAGTTTATAGCTGCCTGGACCTTTTCTTTCGTTTAAAAGAACCAACACTTCCTGCCCCATAGAATTGAAAATAGTTAGCCTTACCAGTTCATTTGTTTCAGTTAAACCGGTCTCAGGAATCGCAAATGATAGAGTAGTTGTCGGATTAAAGGGATTCGGGTAATTTTGATCCAGAGTAAATGTGCCTGGATTAGAATAAACAGCTTCAACCGTTTGGCTCAATTCGAAAGAGCCATCTGTGTCTATCTGTTTAAGCCGGTAAAAATAAACCCCTTCAAAAACATCATCCTTGAATTCGTAAACCTGCGGCACAGTTGAGGTTCCATGTCCCCGGACGAATGCTACTTTAACAAAGCCCTCATTTTTCGAATTGCTTCGCTGAACTTCAAAGCCAAAATTGTTGGTCTCAGATGCAGTAGACCACCTCAAAACCCCTTGGTAAAATCCAAAAGAAGCTAGTTCAACCGGAACTGCAGCGCCGTACTCGAAGGCTCCCAAGTCCGGGGCGCTGCCCAACACGAAAATTCCCGCGGGATTGGCAGGGTTCCCGGCATCGATGCCCGGCGAAGAAACTTGTAAAGTAAAATCGTTACTACTGGTGTTTACAAAAACCGGGTCCATGCTGATGTTAAAAAACACGTCTGAAGGATCGCCATTTGAATTTGTAGTGTTCAGGTCTCCCACGCCGGCCGGCGTTCCAAAAAAGTTTGCGGCTGTATTTGACCAAACGTTATTGTATTTTATTGTTGGAACCGCTTCAGGATCGTTAACAGCAATTCCAAGAGTCATGTTGCTGACGACAATGTTATTTTCAATTGCAGGAGAAGAAGAATCGCTTATCGTAATGCCAAAATCATTTTGCACAATTGTGTTTTGCCAAATGTCAGGTTTAGAACCACTTAGGCAGTCAATCGCTGTGTGGTCATTATCATGAATGACATTCTCAGTGATTTGTGGATGCGATTTTTCACATAGAATCGCAGAAGAAAGGGCGACGTTGTTGAATATTTTATTTTTTGAAATCGTCGGCGAGGCGTCGTTGCATCTGATCGCGGTATTGCCGTTGCTTTGAAATTGATTCGAATCAATTAAGGGAGACGACCCGTTTAAGCAGTCTATGCCATTAGTATTTGACCGGAAACTCGAATTGCGAATGCTTAAATCTGAATTTGAAACCGAAATTCCGGTCGCTGCATATTCAACGACCAGATATTTCAATGTACCGCCGCCGGTACTGCTGAATAAAATTCCGCTCCAATCACCTAAATTAGGTGAAGCATTACTGGAGGTAAAACGAATCGAATCGGTCGAAGTACCCCTTGCAATCAAAGTTCCGTCCAGAGTAAAATCAACGCCGCTGTTGAAATTAATGATGACGCCAGGTTCGATGGTCAGGGTATCGCCGGCAGGCACTGAAATATTTCCGGTCGCAGTAAAAGGGCTGTCGACGACTTTGAGGGTATCGTGGCTCCCCGAAACGAGAACGCCACTAATATTGCCTGCAAATAAATTGCTTGAAAATAAAATTAAAACAAGAATGAAAAAAGTGGTAAGCTTAGAACTGAAAATCATTTCGTCTCCCGTTTTTATATGTCGAGTTCACCTCTGATATTTCTTCTTAAGGATACATTTTTATAACTGCACCCCAATGTAAAGCATCAGCAAACTCATAATTAACAAAACAGCGCCTGAGAGCTTACGATGGGCAACAGAACCATAATCGGTAAAAACAAGTTTATTGCCGATCTTACTCATTTTTACAATAAGTCCCGGAGCAAAGAAAAACAAAAAACTAAATCCCATGAACATCAATCCTGCTAAAATAAAAATTGCCATTGAACACCTCTCAAATCCGTCTGATAATTAATCCGTTATTTCTTTCCAATAAAGGTAGTGATACTTACCGACACTTGGATAATACGGCGGGGGGGTATCGACAAACCTGTCATCATAATGATAATCTTTCTGGTAGCCGGTTGTACCCCACCAGCCAAACGTGCCGACCGGACCGCGCACTTTTTGACTCAAAGAACCGTAAATGGTTAAATCGCCTCTGGGCGATCCGGAAGCATAATTTTGAACTGTAAAAGAATCTCCAAGTGTTAGAATAGCCGCGTTGATTATTACGTCATTCTGATTCCATACGTTATTTAAAATTAGAACGTCTGTTTTAGCAATAAGGCCGAGGTAGTCGTCACAGCCTGATTTGGGTTCGCCACTTGGCCAAGAATCTTTATAAACAATGTCGTTTTTGATCTTAATCTTTTTTTCCTTGGGGACGATGACGCTAAAAATCTTATCTTCCATGTCCAAAGATTCAATTCGCTGTTTGAGATTTCGTGCCACGGCATCCTCGTATCCAGAATAGGTATGAATCACATACCAATTGCGTTCTTGGGTTGTTTGCTGCTTGGGCATAGCTAAATGATATATCTATCCAGTAAGGCGTTGAAAAGAAGGTCGAAACCTCCCAAAAAAATCGCCACGGCTATAGAAAACACAATCACAATAATCGTATCTCTTATGGTACGTTCTCTGGTGGGCCAGTTTACTTTTTTGGCCTCAATCCGCGCCTCTTTTAAGAAAGTTATAAGTGCTGGAACAGGATTTGTCATGTTATCTAAAAATGCCCCCGTAGGGCACATGTCTAGTATATAAATCTTCTCTAGAAAAGTCAAGTCTTTGACAAAAGAAAGGGAGGGAATGAATCCCTCCTGTTTATTCGATGAAGATACGTTCGACAAGTACTGAGGTGACTCGATAATTACCTCCAGATGTTTCTACGTACCCCATCCCTGTCATTGATTCTAAATTCCGCTCCAGAGTGCTAGTGCCAGGGCCGAAACTAAAGGG
>JADFPY010000335.1 GCA_022562085.1 candidate division KSB1 bacterium
TTCAGGGGAGTTGATGACCCGGGTCGGGACACCGTATTCGGTGCAGTGGCCGTTTGTGCAAGTAAAACACGGGCCGGCACAGTAAATATCCGCGCCGGGCAGACCTTTAGTCCGCTGTTGATTACGCAAGTTTATGATATAATCCTCAGCATTGAAAAGATCTAAGAAGCCGGTGACGCCGCAGTAAAGCATCATTTTTGCCGTGCCGGCGGTTGACAAAAACTGTGTTGTTCTTCCCGGCCCTGCGTTTCCGTAAGAGTGGGTGTGCATGTCGTTCAGGCTTGGGATTAGCCATTTTCCTGAAAGATCGATGACTTCACCGTCGAAAGTTTCCGGGGCTTTCTTGAGAATGTATTTGATTATTTCGTCTTGAATTACTAAATGACCGTTGGTGATTTCTTGTGTTGCAGGATTGACAATATGGCCATTTTTTAAAAGTAGATTTTGAGAAAAAGTAGAGTTAGCTGTAATTAAAACGACCCAAAAAAGTAAACCTAAAATTGATTTCATAATCCACCTTCTTTTTTCGCTAAAGTATTTAGGAACGATACAAAAGTCAAGAAAGTTGTTAAATAACTTTGCTTGCTTTTTTTTACTTCCAATGTTATATTCAAAGATTCATTCAGGTAAAACTCACAAGGAACCCTTTATGGCAGCAGACAAAAAAAACGGTCAAGCAGAACAGGAACTGATAGAAAAAATCCGCAACGGATTTATGCTGGAATCGGAAGAAGACATGACTCCGGGCTATAAGAAATCTTTAATTACTCAGCTGACAGTTCAGGGGGATACGGAGCTAATGAGCGCTCCGGCGTATTATCTGGCGTCAAGAGATGCGCCTACCATCAACAGCCGAATCGCAGTAACAGCAATCATTCATGATGAGCTGGGGCATGCTAATATTGCCTATCGAATTATGGAAGACCTTGGTGTTGATAAGCACTGGCTGGTTTATGGCAGGAAACCCCATGAGTTTAAGCATCCCTACGGATTTGACCAACCGTTGGAAAACTGGGCAGAAATGGTGGTGGCAAACGGCTTTTTTGATCGAGCCGGAATCTGCTTATTAGGTGATGTACTTGAAAATACCAGCTATGGCCCCCTGAAAAGATCTCTGGTTAAAGTGGACCGGGAAGAAATTCTCCACTTACGTCATGGTGAATCCTGGATGAAACGCCTCTCAAAAGCCGGAGGAGAAGCGAAAGAACTCCTGCAGCGCGCAGTCGATTGGATGTTTCCCATGACCATTGAGTGGTTTGGTTTGCCGGACGAACTCAAACACCACAGCGGGCAATTGGATTACCGCCTTAAAGGTAAAACCAACGACCAGCTTCGCCAAACCTGGATGGACGCCACCGTGCCCCTTTGTGAAAAAATTGGCATTAAAGTGCCGGCTCACTATGATAAAGAAAAAGAAGAATACATTCTCGATTACCCGTTTCCGTGTCAATATGATCCTGACGAAAAACGCTGGTTGTTTGATGAACCGATGACCTGGGACCAGGTATTTGAGCGCTGGAAAGCTCGCGGGCCAATGAACAAAACATATACAGCAATGGTGCAAGGGGATCTAGACAGCATTTTCGGAGGCCGCCTTTGGTAACTGAAAATCAGGTTTGGCAGGCTTTAAAGGAAGTTAACGATCCCGAATATCCGCTCAGTATTGTCGATTTGGGGATGATCTATAAAGTTGAGGTACTTCAAGCGAAAGTAGCAATTGAGATGACGTTTACAGCCATGGGATGTCCCGCGATGGATATGATTCTGTTGGATGTTGATGAGGCGGTCAGAAAAATTTCCGGCGTAAAAAATGTCGACATAGAGATCGTTTGGAGTCCCCCCTGGACCCGGAATAAGATTACTCCTGCAGGCCGTGAAATTTTGCAATATTACGGTGTGGGGGTTTGATCGAAGTGTTTTCTTTGATCTTTGAGCAATAGCAACCCAATGACAGCGAAGTGAATGACAAAAAACGTCATTAAGTTATAGGGTCATCTGCCTTCGGCGTCATTATTGAGAGTAGCAAAACGGCCTACTAAATGACAGCGCAGCGTAATGACTGCTGATAAAAACCCCAGCGCTAATGGCTGAGCAAAAGGTAAAAAGATTTGCAGATATTTTCCCGAATTAGGAGAGCAAATGGCTCAAGATCAGGTTTATGAAGTATTTGCCCGCAAGACGCACAAAGAAACGCTTCAACATGTCGGCAGCTTAAATGCCTCCGATGACGAACTCGCCAAAGTGTACGCCTGGACCATGTATGACGAAGAAAATTGGGTGGAGATGTGTGTCATCCCGCGAAAATCCGTAATTCCAGTTACCCATGATAGTAAAATTCCTCTCTGGGGGAATTAACTCCTTCTCAAGAATAACGCAGGAATTAGAACTAAATGACTGATACCCAAAAAAAGAAAATCTTTGAATCAACCGAAGGCATGACTCCCGAATGCAAGGAAGCTCTCAGGTATCTTCTTTTAGCCTGCGCCGATACCAAGCTGCTTTTAGGATATCATTACGGTGAGTGGACCTTCGGACCACCGGAAATTGAGGCCGCGGTTGCCTGTTGCTCCTTATGCCAGTCCGAGTTAGGACACGTCCGCCTTCTGCATGCACTTTTAACCAAGCACTATAAGGATAATCCTGAAAAATTAGTCGAGTCCGCTAAACCTGAAGAATTCGCCAACATCTCTTACCTTGATAATGAAATAAAAAGCTGGCCGGACATTGTTGCCGCTAATTATCTCGTTGACCTGGCGGTGACCACGTTACTCTTCTCAATGAAAAACTCTACTTTTAAACCTCTGCACATGAGCCTGGAAAAGATGCTCGATGAGGAAAGGTACCACATTCATCATGGCCAGGGCTGGTTCAGAACGTTGGCAAAAAAAAGCCCCGAAACAAAACAAGCGATCCAGGAAAGCGCCCAAAGTGCGCTGGTTAAAGTTGTGGAGTGGTTTGGGCCGCCGGATTCAGAATACGACCGGGTTCTGGTACGAGCCGGAATTAAGTCCGAAAACAACTCAGAAATTTTAGATAAATACCTTTCGGAGTTAGGAAATTTGGCTGCTAGTTTGGAAGTTGATCTCGGCCTGTCAAAGGCCAATGGAACCTGGCAGCTGAACACGACCTTTGATTGGAATAACTGGGATCCTAAAACTCGCCGTCTAAGCAAAACAGGCCCTGACGAAGAAATCCTCTATCATCTTCGTGGCAGCAAGAACAAAGTTTTTAAACTAAGTTAAATGGCTCCTGCAAATAAAAAGTGCACATTTTGTGGCTCGACCAACACTGAAAAACAATCCGATTTCGGCACCTCTATTATGGTGACGCTTCACTTTTGTCTTGATTGTAAATCCGCATTTGAGTGGATCAAGTGGGGGGAGGATGACTCCCACCTCGATCTGCCTGAATACTTAAAAACATCGAATTCCAAAAAAGACTAGTTGCTCACATATTAGACAAGGGAGACTCTTCAAAGATCTGGAATTAAAATAAAAGCAGATTCGACCTTA
Organism: candidate division KSB1 bacterium; assembly: GCA_022562085.1. Classification (NCBI taxonomy): domain Bacteria; kingdom Pseudomonadati; species Candidatus Zhuqueibacterota bacterium. Next base: position 3,513 of record JADFPY010000335.1, read on the forward strand.
CCGGGAAAATAACGTCTGGAAATGTAAACCATCTCAATCTTTTAACAGGAGGAGGGAAGAATGAGACTTTTAGAAAAATTTGTTATCTTTGTTTTTGCAATCTTTATATCTTCAACGATTTCTTCTGCACAGAGTCCGGTACCTGCAAACGGCACCTTAATTGTCCTCAACAAATCTGATGCCTCCGCTTCCATTATTTCTCTCAAAAATAATCAAACCATCGTAACCATTCCAACCGGCGACGGACCGCATGAGGCTGCAGTAACGCCGGATGGGAAAACGGCAGTCGTCACAAATTATGGAAATCGCGAAGCTCCAGGCTCGACGCTTACCGTCATTGACCTGTCCCAACTAAAAGTTTCCAGGACAATTGATTTGGGGGATTACCATAAACCCCACGGCTTGATTTTTTTGCCAGGCGGAAATGAATTACTGGTAACCGCCGAAGCCGAGAAAGCCCTGCTTGTGATTGATCTGGAGAGTGGCACTGTAGAAAAGGCCATCCTAACCGGGCAGGAAGTGAGCCACATGGTTGCTTTTGCACCTGCTGTTAACCTTGCCTTTGTGGCAAATATACGTTCTGGTTCAGTTAATGTGATCGATGTAAAAAAATCCGCATCAATTAAAATAATCGAAACCGGCGCGGGCGCCGAGGGTATCGATGTTTCACCGGACGGCAGCGAGGTTTGGGTGAGTAATCGCGCCGACGATAGTGTGAGTATCATCAATATCGGGTCTCTAAAAATCGTGCACACCCTGGAATCGAAATCCTATCCAATTAGAGTCAAATTTACACCGGACGGAAAATTTGCCCTGGTTTCAAATGCTCGTTCCGGGGATGTTGCTGTGTTTGATACAAAAGTACGGCAGGAAGTCCGCCGAATCCCCATGAAACTCAAGGCAAAAGAAGGAACTGAAATTCGCTTGTTCAGCAATCGATTTGGCGACAGCCCGGTACCGGTTGGCATTTTTATCCACCCGGACGGAGGGTTTGCTTATATTGCCAACACCAATGCAGATATCGTCACGGTTATCGATTTAAGCTCCTGGGAAATTGTCAATAGATTAAAAACCGGACGAGAGCCGGATGGACTCGGGTTTACGCCATTAAATTTGCAGCAAATTACAAGTAAAAATTAGCAAAAAAATGCAACACAGAGGGAAACGAAGCGCCAAAAAGAAAAACAAGAGTTGATATAAGTTAGTAACTGACAGGTAATTTTCTGCCATACTCGATAAAAGCATTCGAGCACAAGCTTTTTGGCAGAATTTGAAATCACAAATATCAAATCCCAAATAACAAGTGCCGACGGCTCGGCATCCCGGGAAGGCGGGATAATTTCCAAAATCCAATTTTCAATGCCGACGGTTCGGCATCAAACAAAATCACTGAAAGTTATGGTTTTATTGGACATTGGGATTTGGTATTTGAGTTTTATTTGTAATTTGTTATTTGTAATTTG
>JADFPY010000336.1 GCA_022562085.1 candidate division KSB1 bacterium
TAGCCCGCAATTTTTGGATTTTCCTGCAAACGGCGAATTGAATATTCATACCACTGCTTGCCGTAGGGAACATAAACCCGCAGTTTGTATCCATCTTTTAGTATCAAACGACGAAGCTGCTCATCCACGCCAAGCAGCATTTGAAATTCGAATTTATCCTTGGAGAGTTTAAGGTCATTGATGGTCTTATATGCCGCCCAGACCAGTTTCTCGTCGTGGGTCGCGATACCGGCGTAATTGCCATTTTCAAGCAGTTCCCGCAATAACATACTGTAATTTGAATTGACAATCTCTTTATCTTTATAGGCAATATCGCGCGGCTCAATATAAATACCTTTGCAAACCCGCACATTGATTTTAGAGTTGCTGTTCATTTGATCGCGGATGTCCGGCAGGCTGCGGCGCATGTATGCTTGAATGACAAAACCAACATTGTCAAAATCCTTTTTGAGCTGGCTGTGAATTTGAAGTGTATCCGTGGTACAGCTCGAGTCCTCCATATCAATACGTACGAAATTGTCGAACTCTTTTGCCCGCTGCACAAGTCTGCGACTGTTTTCCAGGCAGAAATCTAAATCCAGTTTAAGACCCAGCATTGTGAGTTTTATGGAAATATTGCAGTCGAGGTTTTCCTGTTCGATTTTATCGAGGATTTGCAAATATTCCTGCACTGCATATTCGGCTTGCTCTTTTTTTGTGATGTGTTCACCTAAAACATCGAGGGTCGCACAACACCCCTGTTCCTGCAAATTTTTAATTACCTCAACAGCATCTGACAAAGTTGTTCCGGCGATATAACGGGAGGCAATCCGTCTCACCAAAAATTTCGGAACGATCGGAATGGTCCAGACAACAAGTTTGTCAAATAAGCTCACTTAGCCGCCTTTTTGTTAATTTAAATTATTGCAAAAATGGGAGGAGAAAATATCTGGATGCTGGATGCTTGAAGCTCGATGCTTGATGCTTGATCCAGCAACCAGCAAACCAGCATCCAGCAACCAGCATCAAGTTATTACTTCCGGATTGAGCAAATTAGTCGGCCGTTTTCCTTTTAGACCATCAACCAAATTCTGGGCCGCCATGGTTGCCATTTTTGTTCTTGTTTCAATAGTAGCGCTGGCGATATGTGGCGTCAGCACGGCCTTATCAAGTGAAATGAGCTCAGGATGAATCGCCGGTTCTTCTTCATAAACATCGATGCCGGCGCCGGCGATTTCACCGTTCTGAAGCGCCCTCGCAAGTGCGGCTTCATCCACGACCGGGCCGCGGGATGTGTTAATCAAATAAGCGGTCTTTTTCATTTGCTTAAAAACGGCGTCGTTAAACAAATGGTGCGTGCTCTCCAGTAACGGTACATGCACCGTTACAAAATCGGATTCCTTGAGCAATTCTTCAAAAGAGACTTTTTTGGCTCCGTACTCATTTTCAAGATTTTCGTTCCGGAATTCGTCGCAGTAAAGAATTTGCATTTTAAACCCGCGCGACTTTTCCGCAACCGCATTCCCGATCCTGCCCGCTCCTACGACGCCAAGAGTCCTGCCGGTGATGTCACCACCCAAATACATCATGGGTCCCCAGCCTTTGTATTTACCGGCCCGGGTGAACTTATCCGATTCTACAATCCGTCGTGCGGTTGCAAAAAGCAGCGCCCAGGCATGATCGGAAGTGGCATCCGTGAGAACGCCGGGAGTGTTGGTGACCATAATCCCGCGTTCAGTTGCTGCCGGCACATCGATATTATCAAACCCAACGGCATGATTTGCAATGATTCTTAACTGCTTGCCCGCGGTGTCCATCACTTCGCCGTCGATCTGTTCAGTTAACAAAGGCAGCAAGCCATCGAGCCCCTTAACATTTTCAAGTAATTCATCACGGCTCAAAAGATGGTCTTCTTCGTTGATTCTAACGTCAGTTAAGTTTTCGTGTAAAATGTCCAATCCCGGCTGCGGGATGATCCTTGTAACGTAGACCTTAAAATTTTCTTTGGCCATGTCTCTCCTCTTTAATCTAAACTATCCTCCGGGCCATTTTATCCTAAATTGAGCGATTGGCTTTTGGTAATTAGCTTTTAGCTAATAAAATCAACTAGTTAAAATGGCTATTGTAAATCGCCTAACCCGGACAAGCCGGAAATCGCAAATATCAATAACAAAAATCCAAGCTTGTCCCCGAATGTTTTAGTCGGGGATAAATCTCAAACTGCAAATTACAATCAACAAAAAAAAAGCCGCCACCGAGGCCTTTGTCTTTGTTTTGAAATTTCGGAAATTAGGCATTGGATTTTATTTGTAATTTGGCTTTTTGCAATTTTGTGATTTCAAGTCTTGCCAAAAAAAACAGGATTTGACTCGTCAGGTACTAACAGGTGAAATGATATTAACCCGTATTTTAGGTTTCAATAAGCCCCTTTAGAATAGACGCGTGATTGTGCTGGACGTCCCTGCTGCCGTACAAAAGGGTCACGACGTCATTCTTTGATTGCTCAGAAATATTTTCCAGCAATTTCTTTTTTTCAGCGGTATCCAGGACCTCTTTTTCGTACATCGATTTGTAAGTTTCCCAGTTAGACGTGTCGTAATGAAAACGCTGCAAGTCATAAGAAGGGCCTAATTCACTCAGCCAGTCATCAACGCCGGCTTCCCGTGTTTTTAAGCCTTCCGGCCAAAACAAATCGACTAAAATTCGGCGGCCGTCTTCCTTGGAGGCTTTTGCATAAACACTTTTTATTTTAACCATGTTTGATCCGATTCTTCCCTGATTTCTGTTTCCCCTTCTGCGTCTTCCTGGCCTGTCAATGGCAACCCGGCATTTCGCCAGGCTTCTTTGCCGCCTCTGAGCAGCACAACATTTGAAAACTCTAATCTTTGCAGTCTTCCTGCCGCTACTGTACCCACGCTGGATGCCGCCTCTTGAACGTAGATAACAATTTGCTGAAATTTTTTAAACCGCTTGCTTGCTTCGGTTGCCAGAGAATCCAACGGAATATTGATCGCTCCGTCGATGTAACCATTGGCGAAATCATCCGGGTTCGAAATTTCAACCAGCTTGAATATTTCATTGCGTTTTATCTTGGACTTTAACTCATCTACCGTGATCTCGGAGACCATTTCTTCGAGATGACGCAACCGTTTTTCGGTCAGTAAATCTTTTATTTGCATGCTTGGGGAAATCTTAGAATGAGGCTATTTTAAGGACGCGATAATATAAAAAAACGAACTTACTTGTGCAACGGAAAAATACCGCGGGATATTAAAATAGTGACTTAACCAATTCCACGACTGCATCAATGAACCCATGCCGGTAGAGAAGTAGTCGAAATTTCAAATAATGGGACGACCACAAAATAGGTCAAGAGTGTGACCAGTACAATCCCTATTAAATTAAGCAGGATTCCGGTTCTGGCCATCTGCGATATTGAGACATAGCCGGAGGCAAAAATAATGGCGTTTGGGGGAGTTGCAACGGGAAGCATGAATGCACATGAAGCGGAAATTGTCGCCGGGATCATCAACAAAAGGGGATGCATTCCTATGCCTGCAGCTGTGCTGGCAAGTATGGGCATGAAGAGACTGGTTGTGGCAATGTTAGACGTCAGCTCGGTCATGAAAGTCATGGTTGTACATGTTATTGAGATCATGATTGGCACCGGAACACCTCCTAACAAAGATAGCTGGCTGCCGAACCACTCCGCTAGACCGCTGCTCTTGAAACCGCCGGCAAGCGCAATACCGCCGCCAAACAGAATCAAGATGCCCCATGGGATTTTGACGGCAGATTCCCAATCGAGTAAAAATTTACCTTTCTTCAGGTTAACAGGAATACAGAATAATACGATGGCAGCCAGCATGGCAACCGTGCCATCGTGCAGAAAATCGGAGGCGCCGAGCATAGAGGACCATCCCTGCAATGTGGTAGATCCGATGGTCACGTCTTTTCTGGTTATCCAGGCAAGCGCAGTCGCCGAGAACACAACAGCCACCAGTTTTTCTTGTATTAACATGGGTCCAAGCTTATTAAGTTCTTCACGAATCACTTGTCTGCCCCCGGGAGAGCTTTTGTTACTTATCTTGAACGTAATCCTGGTAAGGACAATCCAGCATATCGGCAAGAACAACAGGAGTAAAAGAGAACCGGCCACAAACCAGGTGAAGAAACTAATTTCAGGCGCTTCGGGATAGAGTTTTGAAAAAGCGCTAACGAAAACGATGTTTGGCGGCGTGCCGACGAGTGTTGAGATGCCGCCAATGCTGGCCGCATAAGCAATACCGAGCATCAGGGCGGTTCTGAAATTCGAAATGGATTTGTCAGTCCCCGATTCATCACCCTCCCGACTCTCCACTAATTGCAGAATGACCGCCAGACCAATCGGATACAACAGCATCGTTGTGGCGGTGTTTGAAATCCACATGGACAAGGAAGCAGTTGCCACCATAAAACCAAGAATGATCCGGCGGGGACTCGAGCCGATTGCCCAGATGAGACAGAGCGCGATCCGGCGATGTAACCCCCATTTCTGCATTGAGATTGCGATAAAAAATCCTCCCATAAAAAGAAATACATTACTGTTGGCGTAACTCGCCGCCACGTTGCCAAATGCTGTCACACCTAAAAAGGGAAATAAAATTAGAGGTAGCAAGGCCGTTACAGGAATGGGGATAGATTCTGTCATCCAGAGAATTGCCATGAGCACGGCAATTGCAAAAACGCGCCAACCCTCAGCAGCCAATCCTTCAGGCGCATCAATCAGTAACAAGATGATGAAAAGCGGCAAAGCGATAACAAAACCGATTAATTGACGCTTTGAATAACTTTCGTTTTTGTTTTGCATAGACCAGTTCTACTTTGAATGAATAACCCGAGCTGTGAGTTCGGAGTTCAACCTTTAGGCTGTCATATCTGCAATGCAAAACACGCTAAAGCGTGAATTCCAAACATTCAATCCCTACAAAGA
>JADFPY010000337.1 GCA_022562085.1 candidate division KSB1 bacterium
GTTATTTGATTAATACTGACGCCCGGGGAATTCCTCAAGATAACAATCAAATGCTGATCATCTACGAATCGGGCAATTCTCGTGTTAAATCCGTGAATGCCGCCATTGTGAGAAATGAGAGTCGCTCCTTTTTCTTTTCCTTCCATAGGAAAGCTATCTATAACCCACCCATAGCCATACTTACCCAAGTTGGGTGTAAACATTTTCTCTTTGGTTTCTTTAGAAATCAATTTGTCGGTATAGAGCGCCTGGTCCCATAAATACAAATCTTCGACAGTTGAGTAAAGGGAGCCGGCAGCATAAGGCGTCATCATTTCCAGAAAAGGGGCGTTCTGAAAGGCAACCAGAGTTTTATTATAGCCTGCTGCGCGATTTTTAATTACCGGTTGATGGCGGTCATAGCCGGAGTTTACCATGTTTAAAGGTTCAAATATTTTCTCGCTAAGTAAATCTTCGTAAGTCTTGCCCGTGACACTTTCGATCACAGCCCCAAGTAGAAAGTAACCGGAATTGTTGTAGGCAAATTTTTCCCCGGGCTCAAATTCCAAATCACCGCTGCAAAACTTTTTTACAAATTCTTCAACAGGATAAAAATTTCTGGTTTCGTTTTGCATAAATCCCGGTAAACCTGTGTAGCTTGGAATGCCGGAAGTGTGGTTCAGCAGTTGGTGAATCGTCACTTGTTCGCCGACATCTTTGCGGTAGTAAGGCAAATAATCGGAAAGTCTCTCCTCAAGTTCTAGTTTGCCTTCCTCTACTAACAGCAAGGTCAGCATTGCAGTGAATTGCTTGGTAACAGAAGCCAATCGAAATTTGGTGTCCGGTTGATTTGGAATTTCCCATTCAAAATTAGCAAACCCGAACCCTTTTTTGTAAATCACTTTTCCATGTTCCGCCACCAACACCGATCCGTTCAGGTGTCCGTATTCATGGTACTTGTTTAAAAGCCCATCAATTTTTTTTGCCTTGTCGTTTGCATAAATCGGCAGAGTAAAGAAAGATAAACATAAAATAATTGCAATAATTTTGAAATGGAATTTCATGATTTAATTCCTCCTATTTTTGAAATTAATGAGTTATTTGCAAAAAAAAATGAAGGCGGGAACGCCGTTCGAGAAATTAAAAAAGCCAATAAACGGGATATTCGCTTACTGGCTTTAGGACTTTAAAGGTTGGTCGATTCCTATTTTTCATCAACCAGATATATGGTTATCCCCCAATTCATCGGATCATACGGTTGGCCTGTATTCCAGTTACTAAACGAATGGGAGTCGTCGGTTTCATAATAAACGATGTAATCTCCTTTTCTGAGAAGAAGCGTGTCATCAAAAAGGCGGTTCTTCTTACCACCGCCGGCGTGCTCGGTTCGCCGATAAGTCATTTCCCAAACGACCCGTCGGGTGTTCGCATCTTCGATCCAGCCATAATCGTACATCGCACCGTGGTCACCCTCGCCAATGGCATAGATTCGAATTTCACTATCTTTTTGAAGCGTGAACCTTTCCCGCTCCTGTTCATAATCACGAACCTGAACAATTTTAGCTAATATGTTACTATCTCTCTTTTCATTATACTCACTTATATCGCCCGGCTTAAAATCCGCATCTGCTGCGGAAAGCGTGATGCCCCAATTTTCCTGATCATGCGGAGCGGCTGTATTCCAATCCCAATAGGAATGTGAACCGTCTGTGACGAAGTAAACAATGTAACTGCCTTTATCAAGTTTTATAACCCCATCAAAGAGACGGTTTTTGTCGCCACCGCCGGCATGCTCTGTATTACGGAAATCCATTTCCCAGGTTTTCTTGTGCGAATTCGCATCTACAATCCAGCCATAGTCGAACATCTCGTTGCGCTGGCCCTCTCCTATAGCATAAATATGCACTTTCAAGTCTTTCTTGCAAGTAAAGCCCTCGCTCCTGAATTCATTGTCTCTCAGTCGGTCAAATTTGACAATCACGTTTTTCTCGGAAACCCGTTCGAAATCATAATCTTTGACATATTTACTATCCTCGGGGTTTTCAGGCTTAATTGTCAATCCCCAAAATGCGGGATCGTAAGGCGGGGCATCGTTCCAGTGAAGATAGGAGTGAGAATCGTCCGTGACAAAGAAAGCTACATACCGGCCTGGCTGTAAAGTGATGATTTCATCGACATACCTGTTTTTCTTACCGCCGCCGGCATATTCGGAATCTCGATAGTTAAATTTCCAAACTTTGTCGTGAGTTTCGGTGTTCATTATCCAACCATAATCAAAAGTACCGTCTCTGCGGGCTTCCCCCAAAGAGTAGATTTGAATATCAACCGGCTTTTCTATTTTAAAACCCTTCTGCAAATATTCGTCATCCCGCAACCCAATCATTGAAACAAAAGCATTCTTGTTGAATATATTTCGAAATTCACCCATTTCGTTTTCTTTAAACCGCCTTCCATAGCCCCGAACGACGATTTTGAATTCTTTCCAATCTCGCCGATGATCCTCATAGTCCTCAAACTCGTCTTTACTGAATATTTCATCGAATATACGGCCGATGAAATCTCCCAAACCATCTTTACGTCCGTATCGGCCATGAGGAAAGGTTGAGTAATAGACTTCATAATTGCCTTTCGGAAGTGAAACTTTGTCGTCGAATTCAGCAAGCCTTCGTCCTTTGTCACTGACATTCGCGTCTTCCAATTCCCAAACCAGATCCCGGGTCTCAGCATTGAGAATCCATGCCTGACTAAGAACAGTTCCACGTTTCCTGGGCCGGAACCCGACGGCTTCAATTTCAACATCCTGCTTGCGATCCAGACGAAAGCCTTCCACCTTGATTTCTTTAGGCAGAATATCCCGGATTTCAGTCAAAACATTTTGAGCATAACACGGCAGAAAAGTCATTAAGTAAGCCAGTGCCGGAAAGATAACTATTTGCCTCATATTCTATCTCCAACGAATCTGATCTTCGTTTAATTGAGAGTACTTACTGCAAGTTAGATTCATTACTTACGCTCAATTTCCTAAAAAAGTTTCTTTGGCTCACAAAATGACTTTTCTTGACAATCTCTATCCATTATCAGATGAGTTGAAAAGTTTACTTGCTATAAAATAATAAACAATGAGCGCCAGACCGCCCATGATGAGCATGCCGCTGACAATGGCCTCTTCTTGAAACGAATAGGGAACAAGCTGAGCAATCCAGATGGCAGCGCCAACCGCTATCAAAACCATGCCCCATTTTAATGAAGACGGCACATTATAAGCCAGCTTTGAGGTGTAGAGGTATTTGACATTCTCGTCGATCATGCCTTTGTCAATCAATTTGTGGCGAATGCGGTTCTCGGCAATAGTTCTAACTATTTGAACAAGCGCGATGAAAACTGTTCCAACAATTATAATGGCTGTAAGTTCTCCTGACATTGTTTTCTCCTTTTTGTTTGTTTTTTAAAATTTTTTTATTCATTTTTTTAAAAACTAATCCATCTGACAGTTCAGCAAAATAAATGTTGCACGAATTTATAAAAAATAGTATGCAACAATTTTCAAGTAAGTTTGTCTTATTCCTATTAAGGAACAAAAGATGACAAACAGCAGAGAATTAATTAAAAAAATTATTTCGGGCGATACCCACGCCTTTAAATCTTTAATCCACGATTACCAGCGGCTGGTTTGTCATGTTATTTTTAAAATGGTCACCAATGAACAGGACAGAGAAGATGTTTGTCAGGATGTTTTCATTAAGGTTTATCAAAACCTGTCAAAGTTTCAATTCGACTCTAAGTTATCCACCTGGATTGCAAAAATCGCATTCAACACGGGCATTAACTACTTAAAGAAAAAGAAAGTCCCGCTTTTTGACGATGTTTCCGGGGAAAACGGCGCCTTGGAAAAATATTGGAGCGAGCAAACATCACCGGATGGATTTGTCCAAGAGCAGGATTTAACCTTCCGTCTTCAAAATGAAATCACGAAGCTGCCGGTTCAGTTTAAAACTATTCTCACTTTGTACCACCTCGAAGAAATGAGCTACGCTGAAATTGCTAAAATCACCGGGCTGCCGGATGGTACAGTGAAAAGCTATCTCTTTCGAGCAAGGAAGCTTTTGAAAGAAAAACTAATTGCCAAATACCAGCAGGAGGAATTATGGCACTGAAGCATTTAACCGATGAGCAAATTCAGGAATATTTGGATGGAAATGTTTCGAAAAATTCCTGGATAGCAGACCACCTCAAAAGCTGTGGCGATTGCGAAGCACAAATAGACGAATATAGTTCATTGTATTCTGCTCTTGAGGTAGAGGAAAAAATCGGCTTGTCCGCACGTTTTGCTGATGGGGTCGTTTCAAAAATTACGGCCCAAGCCTCCGCAACGCCTGGTTTTCAAATTTGGCAGATTTTTTTAGCAGTAGTCGGATTGGGTTTTGGACTCGCAGCGGCGGTTTACCTGATTGGCATAAATTGGGTTGGAAAGCTATTCACTAGTCTCGGTGAGTTTGGAAAAATCTTTTCCGGGGTGCTTGCAGTTATAAGTAACTACTTTGCAGGAATCAACTTGAACTTTGGTTTGCTTGGCCTGGCTGCATTCGCTTTGGTCTTCATGGTTTTCCTCGACCATTTTGTGTTTCAGCCAAAACAAAGAGCTTTGTCTTTTTTCAGGTAGGGGGCAATTGGGCTTTTATCATGCCATCTTGTAGGGCACGGTCGCGACCGTTCCCTACCAAAAAGAAGAAATGGGAAAACGCAAACCAGTAATCCACGTCACGAAATCGCCTGCTCGATTTGCTTGATTCCTTCAACAACCTCTTTCCGAAAATGAAATCGAATGAGTTTCCGGCCGGCATCCAAAAGCGTCTGGCGGTCGCCAAGGGCTTGCGCCATGTTCAGTACGCCAAAGGTCATTGTGGTAGGGGCGTTCAATTGAACGCCCCTACCAGGATTGTCCGGAATATTTAGGTCTCTTGCGGAGTCAGC
>JADFPY010000338.1 GCA_022562085.1 candidate division KSB1 bacterium
GCTACACTCAGGACAGGCTTAGTGCCTCTGTGGTGAAATTTTATGAATAATAGGTTAGTAACTGACAAGTAATTTTCTGCCATTTTTTGGCAAGAAATGAAAATTCAAATCCCAAAAGCAAAGATTTCACGCAAAGACGCGAAGGCGCAAAGAGCATCGCAAAGAAAACCTTTGCGTATTCTTTGCGTCCCTTCGGCGTTGCTCAGGACATGCTCTGCGACTTTGCGTGCGCTTTTACTCTTTTGCCGCTATGATCTTCAAGAGATTCTTTTCAGACACGATGACGCCATCAAGGTCGGCGTAAAGATAATCTCCAGGATTAAACACGAGTCCCGCAAACTCAACGGGCACATCAACCTCACCCAACCCTTTTTTGATGCTCTTCTTCGGGATAGTGTTGAGAGCTTTAAGTCCAATCGGGATTTTTGCAATTTCCGCTGAGTCACGAATGCAGCCATTTACCACGATTCCGGCCCAGCCATGTTCATAAGCAATTTGGGCGAGCTGATCACCGACTAGCGCCACTCTTTTAGAAGCTCCGCCGTCAACTACGAGGATTCGTTTTCGGCCTTCGGTTCCCAGAGTTTTCCGAACCAGCACATTATCTTCGAAAACTTTGACGGTTGCGATTTCACCATAGAAGGATTTTAGTTGCCCGTAATCCTGAAAAAGCGGCTCGGCAATTTTAACCAGGGATTCGAATTCGTCGCAGAGGTCGGCAGTTGTGAAGTTCATTTATTTGCTGCTCGTTAAATCCTTTTCATAAACGACTTCGCCCCCGACGATGGTAAACAGTACTTCCCCGCTAAAGAGCTCGTGGGCATTTGCCATATCAAAATTATGGGGATCGATGCTGAGGACGCTAATATCGGCCCATTTCCCGGGCGCAAGCGTACCGGTTTCGTCTTCAAGAAAAGCGGCATAAGCTGGCCAGACTGTGTAAGCACGCACTGCCTCTTCTGTAGAAAGCGCCTGTTCGGGGAACCAGCCGTTTGGCGGCTGTAAGTCCTTGCTCCGCCTGGTAATCGCAGAATGCAACCCGTAAAAGAAGTTAGGGTCAGAGCCAGTGAGGTCGGAGTTGAAAATGAGGCGGACACCTGCCTTACGCAACGTCCGCCAGGCATATGCGCCCTTTATCCGTTCGGGTCCTAAGCGGTCTTCTGCCCAGGCTTTATCCTCAACCGCGTGCGGCGGCTGCATAGAGGCAATGATTCCGAGTTTAGCAAAGCGCTGAAAATCATCGGGATGGATGACCTGTGAATGCTCAATTCGATGCCGCCTGGCGGCTGCTCCAGGATCATCGGCTGAGATACGTTCAAAAAAGTCAAGCGTTTCGCGATTACCGGCATCTCCTATTGCGTGAATCCCGACCTGAAAGCCGCCCTGTATCATCTCGGCTACCAGTTTCTGATCAAAGCCGTAGGTCTCGCCACTCACCCCCCTGTGGCCAGGTGTATCGGAATAATCTTCGAGCAAGCGCGCACCCCTCGAACCGAGAGCACCGTCGTAGTAGGCCTTAACTGCGCGGACAATTAGCATTTTATCTTGGGGAACGAAAGGACGGCGCTTGAGCCAGGTTTTTAGCAAATCTTCTTCTCGTGCATTCAGCATTGCATAGACTCGAATGGGCAATTCATTGTGTAAATAAAGATCTTCGAGGATTTGCATTTGCTCTTGCCGAACACCGGCTTCATGGACAGCAACATATCCTGACTTCGCCATTTCATTTAAACCAGTCCTCAAACGGGTTTTGATCTGCTCGAGGCCCGGTGCAGGAATTGCATCTGTAAGCAAGTTTGTGGCACGATTAAGAAGAATTCCAGCAGGATTGCCACCCGGGTCTTTGAGGATTTCGCCTCCCTGGGGTGACTCCGTTTCTGACGTGATCCCTGCGTTCTCAAAAGCCAGGCGATTTCCCCAGACAGCAAAGCTATGCAGACTCTGCATCAAAACCGGGTGATCCGGGACACGTTCTGATAGCAGTTTCAGGTCCGGATAGTTTCCAGCCCAGGCACCTTCATCCCAGCCATATCCGATAATCCATTCACCTTTGGGAACATGGGTCAAGTGTGCCGCGATGAGTTTTACAGCTTGCTCTTCGGTCTTTGCTGAAGTCAAATCCACTCGTTCGAGATTTGCACCAATGCCCTCGACGTGAGTATGTGAGTCAACCAAGCCGGGAAGGATGGTTGCTCCTTTGACATCGATAATGCGCGTGTTTGCTCCCCGGAATGTTTCTGCGTCCTGATTGCTACCCACGAAAACAATCTTGCCATTACTCGTTGCGACTGCTTGCGCGTCAGGATGCCATAAGCCGTCTTTGTAGGGTGCATCGGAATCGGGAGTTCCGTCGGGAGCGGGATCGGCCCAGGTGTATGTGTAAACACGGCCATTTGTAAGTATCAGATCAGCTTCATTTGATCCGGTACAAGATGTTAGAGATGAACCGAGAAAAGCAAACCAAATAATGAAAACGAATTTCAGGCCTTTTTTCATTCTTTACTATTAATTAGTTTCCGATGAAGTGTGATCGTGCACAATCCGCCAGCCATCTTCGGTTTTACGAAATAGAAGGGTGAACAAACCGGTCGGTTCGTCATTTTCTCGTTCAAGAGTATACCTGCCGAAAACAAGTGCAGCGTCGGCAGAAATGACGGTGATATGCAGTTCGCTGAATGTCAAGTGTCCCATTGCAGCTTTGTCCTGGTATCTCTGTTTGTACCTTTCGAGAACCGGCTGCCAGCCATAGTTCACGCTGCCGCCACTGGCAAAACGCAGGGAATCAGAACGAAGGTAGCTTTCCATGAAACTTTCGATGCTGCCTCCGTTCCAGTCCTGTTCTGATTTTTGTATGACCGAAATCACCTGCTGTTTGATTTTAGATTCGTCAATTTCGGTTTGCCGTATGCAGGAAAAAAACAATATCCAAATTATAATTAACCAGATGGTCTTCATTGCTCTCTCCGAATTCGTTCTCTATTCCGAACTCTTTTGAGTCAATTCTTCCCCCTGCATTCTTTCTCGCTTTTGTTTCATAACCATTTCTTCAACATCTTTTAAAAGCTGTCTCGCGTCGTAAATTATGCCGTCTTTAATTGTATACTTAACGCCGCCCGTGCGCTCCGGTAGGCCGGTCTCGTCATTCAGTTTAATAGAGCCAGTTCCGTAGAGCACTTTTAGATTCGCAATCGGATTTTCATCTACGATCACCAGGTCGGCGAGCAGTCCGGGACGAATGACACCACGGTCAATCGGCTTGCCTTTCGGTCGGAAAAGTTCCTCGGCGCCGTGCATGGTCGCAGCTCGAATTACCTCAAGTGGATGAAACCCTGCTTCCTGTAAAAGCTCCATTTCCCAGATCGTTCCGAAACCGTAAAGCTGGTAAATAAAACCGGAGTCCGAGCCGATGGTGACTTTTCCGCCTTTATTTTTATAGTCATTCAAAAAGGCCATCCAGACGTGGTAAAAATTTCTCCAGGCGACTTCATCCCAGGTGGTCCAGTTGAACCAGTAGGAACCGTGCGATTCCCGGCTGGGCGTATAAAAATCCCACATTGAGGGAAGGGTATACTTATCGTGCCAGTCTGCCTTTCGAGCCCGCATGACATCCCGTCCTGCTGAATAGATGGTCATAGTTGGATTGATAAAGAAATCGAGCTCCAGAAACTCGTCGATTAAAGCATTCCATTCTTTACTGCCCCGCGGGTGAATCAAATTCCACTGACGGGCGACCTGGCCAAAGCGGTGCTGCTCATTATTATAATTCATGTCGGCCGGCCACGGTTGAACGTCGTGGTCTTTGTAAAGGGATTCGAAAAGTCCGTAATAGTGAGTCATGCCGCGGAGACCGAGCCGGGCTGCGTCGATTGCGTTCATCTGCGCAACCCCCATTTGGCCAAGGTGTGCTGTTGAGCCGAGATTGAATTTTTTCGCTTCATCTAGTAAGGCGCCCATGATCTCAGGACGATAGGAACCCAATTTTAAACCATCGATGCCTTTCTTTGCCGCGTAGCGGATCCATTCGCGGGCGTCTTGTGGTGTTCTAATACTTTTGTCCTTCCATTCCTCGCCCTGGCCCGGACGGTGGTAAGACAGGATGCGCGGCGCCACCATTTCGTTGCGGGCGCTCCGTTCTCTTTCGCTGAGCGACCATTCCAGCGGGCCAACCGAGACACCGCGCACGGTCGTAATGCCGTGTCCCATCCAAAGTTTATAGGCGTACTCCGCTTCCGGCGCTTTCGGAACGCCGCCGCAGTGTGTATGTAAGTCAATAAACCCCGGGAGTACATACGAGCCATGGGCGTCAATTTCTTTGGTCGCATCTTTCGGGCGTTTTTTCTCTTTAATGGGAACTCCCGGTGAACCGACGCTTTTAACCTCTTCGATGCGGTTGCCTTCGATAACGATATCCATCGGGCCGCGTGGTGGCGCGCCGGTGCCGTCGATAACGATAGCGCCTCTGATGATTAAGCGTTTGAAAGGTCCTTCGCCTTCACCCGCTTTTCGATTCGGGCCGGGTTTGACTAACTCAGGTTCTTCTTTGGCTTCTTCTTTTTTTGATTTTTCCTGTGCAAATAAGGAAAGTTGTGCTGTGCAGTTTAAAAGGATGACTGCGATAAAAACGGCAAGTACTTTGGAGAAAACCTTCATTTTTATCCCTCCTCGAAATTGATGAATTATTCTTAAGGTAAAACTTTTGAATAACGGTATCAAATTATGATAACTTTGTCAAGAAGAATGTTTATTTTCAGGTGTGGTTAAAAGGCAGGTTTAGAACGGTGATGTTAAAATCGATCACTGAGTGATCGAATGGTTAAGACTTACCCAACCAAATCCTGCAGCTCCTCCAGCATATTCCGGATCACTTTAAAGCCGCCTTTCCAGAACGTCCGGTCCGAAATATCCAGACCCATTTTAGCGATAAGGTTCTTGGGCCAGTCGGAATT
>JADFPY010000339.1 GCA_022562085.1 candidate division KSB1 bacterium
CCGGTGCTGCGAATATTTTCCAGCATTCTCTGTTGAGATAAATTCTGAACCACCACCGGCGGACGCCCTTTATATTTCCAGTCCTCTTTCAACTCTTCGGCCCGGCTTCCCAGCAGCCCGGCCTTCAGGTCCAAAAGAACATTCGACAATTGCACAATGCTTCCGGAGCTTCTGAAATTCAAGTTTAAGAAATGAAGCTGCGGGATTTTCAGTTCTCGCTCATAAAAATGTCGTTTCAATTCTTCCCATCGAAATCCGCTGGGATTAACAATTTGTTTGGTGTCCCCGCTCAATAGAAGATTCATTGGATTGCGGACAATATAAAAAAGCAGTTCATGCTGCACATCCGTTAAATCTTGCACCTCGTCGCAGACCACCAGGTCATAACGGTGCGCGTCCGAATCATGTTCGCTCAATAAATTCGTCACCTCTCTGGCCAGATCTAATTCATCCCACAAGCCCTCGCGGTCGAGTTTGTCCTGGTACCATTCGAATACACGGTAGAGGCATTGACGATCGAGAGGAAAATTGGGCGCCTTCTTCTTTCCCAGCGCTTCATAATCGACAAAGGAGAGATATTTTTTCTGCGTCAATTCTCTTTCTTTCAACAAGAGATTCAAGGTTCGATCGAGGACAGTTAACACTCGATCGCCTTGTTCTTCAATGTA
This sequence comes from candidate division KSB1 bacterium, assembly GCA_022562085.1. Taxonomy (NCBI): domain Bacteria; kingdom Pseudomonadati; species Candidatus Zhuqueibacterota bacterium. The sequence goes on from JADFPY010000339.1 coordinate 669, forward strand.
GTATTTGAGATTCCTGGAAAAAGTTTTGAGATCGGCATGCAAATATTTTTGAACAAATTTTTCCACCTTTTCCAGGGATTTTAACCGGGCGAACGTCAAGAATTGTTGTTGAAGCGCACTCAAGAAGGTGGGTGAAACCGGCTTATTTTTTAAGCGCTCCGGGGCATTTTTCAGAATGTTGATATTGATGTGCGGCAGCGCTCCCTTGATGATGGAACGGATTTCTTCCCAGATTAAAGGGGTGTCGTACCGCCGCGCCTGGCTGTTGGACAAAACTATTTCATTGAACCTCTCGAAATGGACTTCCTTTTCTGGCGGAAAATTTTTGTGGTACTTCTCGGCGACCTCCAGACAATACTCCTTGAAGGTAAAAAAATCGGGGGAAAAGTATTCGTTTTTTAACGGGCTGGCATTCAATAAACCCTGGTACAGTGTCCGGGCAGTATCTCTTAAGTAGCGGTTGTAAGTGATGAACAGTTTCTTCTCTTTCGCCAGCGGTAATTTCAGCAGGTAGTAGATGCCGAGGGTGGTTTTGCCGCTGCCAGCCGTGCCCGAGACCAGGAGCGGCAAAGGTCTGGCCAAAACCTCCTGCTGCTCCGGTGTCAGGTAAAGCTGCAACTGCAATTCGTCCTGCTGGTAAGATTGAATACGCTGCCAATTCTCTTCGTCTAAGAAATGCCATCTCTGGCTGGCCGAATCATCGGAGATTTTCTGAGTAATGCTTTCCTGAGTGAAATAGCTATCACTTAGATCTTCCAGAAGAATCTCGTCCATGGATTCCTTCTGGTACGGTTTAAATTGAAGAAAGGGAACATTGGCAGGGAGGATGTTTGTGCTTTTATGACTTACCGCATCATGAGCAACGATGCCCCAGACATAGACCAGCAGGTTTGAAGCGCCATTTTCCTTATCGTTGCCCAAAGTGAAAAGAATCCGGTTTGACCGGTCAAGTCTGGCCTCGAAGACGGCCTTGTTCCCCGCCAGACTCTTGAGCTTTTTGACGTTTAGGCCGCCTTCCCAGTATCCGATTTCTAAATATTCAAACTTCTGCCGCACTTTTTTGCGGTATTCGGATGGTTGATTGAGCAAATACTTTTTGAAGCAATCATTGATGAGAATCTTTATCATTTAAGTTGCCTCAATATTTTTTGAGATCTGCTAACAATGGATATGACGGCAATGTAACTTAGAACAGATTGAAAGTCAAGGCGACTTCTTACAGCATTATCAGTCATTTTGTTGGTGCAAAACCTAACCCGGATAAACCGGAAATCCGAAGTACGAAACTCGAAATTCGAAACAACATTCAAAATTCAAATTTTCAAATACCTAAAACTCCCCCGTGCGAAGAATAAAAAAATAGACCGTCTTGTTTTGAATTTTCGGGAGGGAAACTATACTCTGTTTATTTATAATCCAAATATTGTACTATTTTGATTCTGGAATTTCCAAAACCCACCCCATTATTTGCAACTTCTGATTCACATTAATTGCATTGATTTTCACTTGGCAAATGCCTAACTTTGCAAGTTAAATTTTATTGATAATTGAAGGGAGGAGCCCATGAGGTACAAAAGTAACCTTAAGATTGTTTTCAGTGTCCTAATTGTAGTAGCTGGCCTGACGATGGCCCCAGGCTTAGTCTATGCTCAAGACACAAACTCATTATTTGGCGATCTTGCTGAAGGCCCTTATAACAGGCTGGTTGTTCAAAATATCATGGTCATTCCAGGTCACGGAGGACCGCCGGTCGGACCCTATGACATCGAGATTGAAGGGAACATGATTGCCAGGATGACCCCGTTCGATCCCGTAACAGCGGAGCGCCGTGGTCAAACCAAACGTGCAACTGGTGACCGGGTGATCGATGGCACAGGCAAATATGTCATGCCGGGAATGATAGACCTGCACATGCATTTACGCAAAGAACCGATGGAAATCGAGTATGTCTATTATCTCAAACTCGCCCATGGTGTAACGACTTTAGTACCGGCTCCGGATCGTGGCCTGGAAGCTGGAATGGAGCAGTCGAAACTTTCTTCACAGAATAAAATATTAGCACCACGTATGTTTCCGATTTGGCGATATGGGCGTGGCACAACATTTACCCAGAATGATTTGGATGATCCTGCAAATGCAGACAAAATTGTACGAGAAATGATTTCGAAAGGCGCGCATGTGGTTAATGTCAGTAATGTCACCTGGAACTCTAACTTATTTGGCGCGGTTTGCAAAGCAGTTTACCGGCACGGGGGTATCACAACCATTCACCTTCCCCCTTCTACAAATGCGGTCGTTCATGCCGTTGACGCGGCTCGGCTAGGCGTCACAATGATTGAACACCACTACGGTTACTCAGAATCTTCTCTGGATAGAAGCGTTCAGGACTTCCCACGCGATTACAGTTATAACGATGAGATCGCGCGGTTCAGGCATGCAGGTAAAGTCTGGACCGAAGCGAACAAAGAGCGATTGTTGTCCGAAGTAGCGGATTCATTGGCGGCTTATGGCGTTTCTATGCTGCCCACTCGTGTCGTTTATGAAGCCAATCGAGACATCATTCGGGCTCAGAATTTACCCTGGCATGAAAAATACACACACCAGGCACTTATCAACTGGAACTTGCCCAATCCGGCCTACCATGGCTCCTATCATTATGACTGGACCTCAGATGACGAATACTACTGGACCTACGCCTTTGATCTCTGGGGGGACCTAATCTACGAATTTAACAAACGGGGCGGACGGGTTGCTTACGGCACAGACGACAATTATATCTGGGCAACCCCCGGTTTCTCCAACGTCCGCGAGTTGCAATTGTTAAGGGAGTCCGGCATGCACAATCTGGAAGTTTTGAAGGCAGCAACTTACAATAGTGCAAAGACGCTGAGACAGCCAAAACTGGGTCTGGTCCGGCCGGGATACCTGGCCGATCTGATGATTGTAGACGGCAATCCCGCATACAACCTTCGCTTCTTGTACAGCTTTGGCGCTTTGACCCGTAACAAAGACGGCGAAATGTACCGAACGAACGGAATTGTTCACACAATCAAAGATGGTATTGTCATTAACAATGCAAGGCTCATGGAGGAAGTCGCAAAAATGGTCCGCAAGTCCAAGGCAGGGGTCGGTGTCGACGTGGTCTCAGAGCCGTTCACAGTCAAATAAAAAAGGGAGAGTTGTGCTCTCCCAAGTCATTTATTCCGGGCAAATCTCATAATATACTTTATCCTCGTTTGAGAAAATGAATCGTCATTGGATATGAATAATCTAGCTCCATCGCGACCCTGGTCGTATTAATAATCGCGATAAAGAACGTAAAAATAACCAGGGCTAGTACTAAAACCTCGCCAACTATGACAAGCACGAGAATGGCTGCAATAAATAAGTAAAGAGACATGCTTATCTGAAAGTTTAGAACATCTACGCTGTGGCGATCGATATCCGGAATTTCATCTTTTTTCAAGGCCCAAATTATTAGCGGAACTATCATGAGTGGTATGACGTTGCTCAGGTGCATGAATATCAGCCAAAGATTAGATCCTGAATTCTCAACCCTTAATTCAAGATCAAAAACTTCTGATAACAATTTCAGTGTTGAGAACCTGGGCGTAACTTCTCCCGATTCAATTCTCTGGATGCTTCTCACATTCAACTGCGCTTGATAGGCTAGTTCTTCTTGCGTCAATCCTTTTTGTTTTCTTAATTCGGCTATTTTGTTTCCAATCTCTGGCTGTATCATGGCTTGTTCCTTGTTTGGTTTTTATGATTACTTTGTTGATACAATTTAAGGATAAAAACCCGGACTTTGCAACTGCAATGACCCGACTTTTACACGGCATTTCCCAAAATCAGGTCGTCAGAATTACGGTTACGACCGGATCAACTAAGCAAAGGCCTTTTCGAGCGTCGTTTGATCTTTATAGCCGACATATTTCTTGGTGATGTGGCCTTCCTTGTCGATCAAGAAAGTCGATGGCACCATCCGGCTATTGTAGGCTTTGGAAATATCCTTGCTCTGCGAAACGGTCAAGGGATACCCCGGATTCATTTCCGCGCTCCATGTCAAAACGTTATCAACTGAACCGCTGTCGACATAAACGGGGAGAATGGTTACATCCTGGCCCTACTTTTTGTGTAGCTCTGTCAGAATGGGCAGGGTATCGAAGCTGTGCGAGCAATGACCGGAGAGAAAGACGATAGCAGCCGGTTTTCCGTGATAATCAGAAAGAGGGACTTTTTTTACCATCTGTAGTAGGCAGGATGAATTCAGGCG
>JADFPY010000340.1 GCA_022562085.1 candidate division KSB1 bacterium
TTGTAAACTGCGGGGTTATGATTGGGGCCGGTATAAGTCCGGCCGCCGGCAATACTCTTGCGGGTGCCGGGTTTGTAAACATTCACCGTCGCATCCGAGAGTTGGCCGTTGCGGGTCACTTTTATGGACAACTCACCCGGAGTGAAATCGACTTCTTTTTTAACTATTTCGTTACCTTTAACTTCGACATTTTTAAATGTGCGACTAACATCCCCTTTCAGGCGGAGAGCATTCACTTCAATATCGTAGATGCCTACGGGGACGGGGAATACGCGGGGATTGGTTTTCGGGGAGGAATAAGTTCGGGCGAAGGCAACCTCCTCTTTTGTCCCGGCCTTGAAAACCCTAACGCCAACATCTTCCAGTTTGCCGTTGACGGTTGCTTTTACGGACAAGCGGCCAGGCGGAACCTCCGGAGTTACCGCAGTTTTTTTAAGCGCATCGAAAAGTTCGGCGGCATTGTTGGCGCTGAGGTAAAGACCGCCGCCGGCCTGCGCCGCGCATTCCAGTTCGGAAACGTTCTCTTTACCCAAGTCAAAGCCGATGACGTGCATGACGAATTTTATACCCGCCTTCTTTGCTTCCTCAACGGCCTCACACGGCGCGCCGCCACAGGTCTCGAGACCGTCACTCACCACTATTATCGTGGTTTCTTCTTCTTTAGAACGAACCGACTCGAAAGCTGCTTTCACAGCATCGGTAATTGGCGTCTTCCCTTTCGGATCAATAGCATCGATTTTCTGCCCAAGAGCGGCTTTGTCGAGAGCTGCCAGGGGCACGATGGTTTCGATGTCCGCACAGTCGGCTTTTTTGCGATGTCCATAAGCGATGAGTCCGACTTTGGAATCGGCTGGAAGTTCACCCAACAGATCTTTCAGGACTTTGCGGGCAACTACAATTTTGAATTCGCCTTCAACCTTTTGCCACATGGAACCGGAAGCATCGAGGATGAGAATGAGGTTGGTTGAGCTGTTGCTTTGTGTCCGCGCAAGAGAAACTAAAAATGTCGACAAAAAGACAGTCAGGAAAAAATAATATCCAATTTTGTTCATAACATGCACTCCTAAAGCTATTGTTTAATACGAATGACCCGTTGAAAAAAAATATTTCCACCGAAATGCGCCGAACGCACCGAAATCCACCGAATTAGTAGTTGTGACTTTAGGACTGATGTGCATTTTGAGGTCATTATCTAACATCAGAAAAGTTCTAGTCCATATACTAATCCATGCAATTCTTTCAGGCGTCACTAACAAGTCAGGCAAATCATTAACTAATAAGCACACCCTTGCCTGAAATATACGAAGTAGTTTTAAATCATCATCTGAATTTTCTATTATGTCATCCCAATCGGATTTACTATTTTCGGAGATAGGGATTTTGAAAAAATAATCTTCGAAACTACTCATTGTTAGTCCTTAATACGATTATTTTTACTACTACATATCATACTTTCGGCGACCCTCGGTGACTTCGGCGTGATTCGGTGGGAAAATTAAACTTAACTGGTCATATTATTTAAGAGATGTATAAATATAACTAATTAAAATAAAAAGTAAACTCACTGGCACCACCCAGCGAATCCAGACGAAATAAATGTTGGCCAAATTTTCTTTTGCGTTACCAAAAATTTGATTCAGGGTTTTTATTTTTCCTAAGCCCCAAACTACCCCAAGCACTGCCAAAGCGCTGCCAAAGACCTGCATTCCGGAACCAAAAACCAGATCCAGAATCCCGATAAGCTTTGGATAAAGTGAGCTGGGCAGCATGAGAATGAGTTCCAGACCTCCGAGTGCTAAAATGATTTTTGTACGGCTGGTTTTAAGAATATCGGTTAAGCCGCCAACCGCAACTTCCAAAGCCGCAACGGCGGATAAAAAAGCCACCATGCACAGGGACAACAAAAATGCGCTTCCCAGGAGTCGACCGGCAGGCATGACGTTGAACAATTCAGGCAGCGTCGAAAAGATCAAAGTCGGGCCCTGGCTCATATCCAGGCCAAAAACCAGAACGGTCGGGACGATAAACAAGGAAGCAAGAACGGCTGCGCCCACATCTCCAAAAGCCGTTGCAATGGCAGCCCGGGGAAGATTTTGCTCACGCTGCATGTAACTGCCGTAGATTACTAAAAATGTCCCGCCCAATCCTAACGAAAAAAAGGTCTGCCCAAGGGCCGCGAAAACCTGCTCTGCTTTTATCACGGAAAAGTCCGGATTAAGAAAAGCCGCAAATTTTTCAGGAGCGCCTTCCAATAAAAAAGCATTGATAACCAGATAAATTATCACGACGCCGAAGAACGGTACGAAGATTTTACTGACTGATTCGATGCCTTTGTTGAGTCCGCGGTAGATGACAACCAGACACGCAACCAGCGTTGCCACTGCTATGACATATTGCAGAACTCCATTGCCCAGTTGAGTTTGGAATAGACCCATACTGGTTTCAGTGAATCCGTGCGCAATCGAAAAGTAGGTTGTGAAAATCACGTTTGCAATGACAACCAAATAGTAGGAGTCCGCAACCAGGACGGTGAGAATAAGGAGGTAACCAATGGGTTTTCCCAACCCGGAGCCAAACGCCGCTGAAAAAGCGCCAATCGGTCCTTTTCTGGTTTCTCTCCCTAAAGCCCACTCAGCCATCAGCGCTGGAATCGCGAATAACACGGTAAAGATTAAATACATAATGAGGAAAGCGCTGCCGCCGTATTTGCCCATCATGTATGGGAAGCGCCAGACATTTCCGAGTCCGACGGAAACGCCGATCATGGTAATGACGGTGGTTAGATTTGATGAAAATAGTTGGCGGTTTGGCACTTTGCGGGTCTTTGTTTGTTGCGTAAAAAGTAAGCATTATCAGTTCGAATGTCAACCCGTCCGGTTGTGAAAAAACTTGACAGCATAAATCAATATTGTTATGTTAGGTCGCTGGTTTTTTGCCTTTTGCGACGCCACTTGGAGGAAAGCGATGCAAAAACATGGGCGTAATTTATCGTTTGTTTTGTTCTGCCTTTTTATGCTGCCTGTTGCACAGGCCCAGAACGATGTTCCGATCCATCCCGCCCGGGCGGGAGAATATATCAAAGAATGGCTCCTGCTGGGTCCCTTTTTTCCAGATGATTTGGACAAGGATTTCCTGGTTGGCGCTGGTGGAGAGGCGAACGTTCACCCGGTAGAAGGCGACGCTGTTATCAGCGCGCAAGGAGAGACACTGACGTGGAAACGGTACCAGACCAACAGGAGCTTCGTCGATCTTCTTAACGTGGTTGGAAATTACCAACATGCCACCGCATATGCCTTCTGCATCCTGAAAAGCGATGTCGAAGGAAGGAACCAGATTCTGCTGGGCAGCGATGATGGAGTGGCAGTATGGATAAATGGCAAGCGAGCCCATTACAATCCTGCTGACCGTCCGCTCTTCCTTGACCATGACGTATTTGAGGCGGACTTAAAAGAAGGCACCAATCGTTGTCTGGTCAAAGTATCTCAAGGTATCGGGCGTTGGAGTTTTGCGATGCGGGCCTTTCCTCACAATCAACCGGTTTTAGTCACGCCCAAATTCGTCGTGTCATCAGACCACCTGAAGGATGAGATCTGGCTGCCCGGCAACTTTTGGAAATATCATCCCGGTGATAACGAGGAATGGGCTAAATCGGATTTTGATGATAGCTCCTGGGAACTCGTTGATCCGCACCTCCACCCAAATGAACTACCCAAAAGCGGATGGCAAGGAGTCGGATGGTTTCGGCTTCATATTGTTATTGATTCTACACTTTTTAACAAGCCTCTGGGATTATCCATCGGGCAAGCTGGCGCATCGCAGCTCTATCTTGATGGGACATTGATATATACTTTTGGTGAACACAGTGATGACTGGACCGGGGTGCCAAAAGTACTCTCCTTTGAGGGGAAAAAAAGACATGTTATAGCCGTACGGTATTCAAACTTTTCATCAAAAAAATTTCAAAAAGCAGGTTTTGACTCAGGATTTCATATCCGATTGGGAAATGTCAACCAGATGGCTGAGGATAGAATCCGCAAAGAAAGAACCTTAATAGGTTACCAGATGTTTTTCACCTCTTTGCCCCTCACCGTTGGTATACTGCATCTGATTTTATTTGCATTTTTTCCAGGCTTAAGACAGAATCTCTTTTTCGCTCTCTTCTTGTTTTCTTATGCTGCTGCCATTTTTTTTGACTATCAAGCTTCTCTATCTACAGATATTGGACAACAATTATTTTTTTTGCGAATGCACCGGGCAGTGAATGCCCTCTTCATTCTGTTTCAATTGAGGTTCGTCTATTCGCTTTTTTACCGGGCTTTGCCAAAGCAGTTTTGGATAATTTCTCTGGCTGCATTTATTTTAGGAGTGCGGGCAATTTATAAACCGTTAGAAAATTATGAATTATTTCTTATAGTAACCATGCCAATAATAGTGATAGAAATCAACAGAGTCATTCTAATAGCGCTATTTAAAAAGAGGGAAGGTGCATGGATCATAGGGCTGGCATTTCTTGTGTATTACTTTTTTGGCACCTTTGATGCCTTAATGGATGCGGGCATTATCGTTCCTTTTCGTGAAATGGAAAATCCCTACGCTTTTGGATCCATCGGTTTTTTTATTGCGATGTCAGTTTATCTGGCGCGCGATTTCGCCCGCAGCAATAAGAAAATTGTTGAGCAGGAAATGGAGCAAAAACTGCTGGAAGCTGAAAATGCCCGCCAATCGAAAGAACTCGAACAGGCCCGCCAACTCCAACTCTCCATGCTGCCAAAAGAGCTACCCCAACTTCCGCATCTCGAAATTGGCGTCTTTATGAAAACCGCAACGGAAGTCGGCGGTGATTATTATGATTTTCACCTTGCTGATAATGGCACTTTGACCGTAGCAATTGGCGATGCCACCGGGCATGGTATGAAAGCAGGAACGATGGTTTCT
>JADFPY010000341.1 GCA_022562085.1 candidate division KSB1 bacterium
GCGAGTCTGTCAGGATTGCCACATGCCGCTGGAACCAACGACACTTGGGGATGTAGCAGCAAAAGATGGTTACGTTAAATCCCACCGTTTCCTGGCTGTCAACACGGCCCTCCCTTTTCTGCGCAACGACCAGGAAACTATCAAAAGAATTGAAGATTTCTTGCAGGATGAAAAACTCAGTGTTGATATTTTTGCTTTAAAAACTGAAAAAATGAATGAGCCGATTATGGCAATCAATCACGCCAAACCGATTTTGACTGCCGGTGAAAAAATCACAGTAGATGTTGTGATCCGCAACAAAGGCGTCGGCCACACCTTCCCTGGCGGCACCAACGATTCCAACGAAGGCTGGTTAGAGTTTAGTTTGATAGATGAAGAAGGCCACACGCTCGCCATTAGTGGCAAAATAAACGATGACGGCCATCTCGATCCAATGGCACATGTTTTTAAAGTTCTAATTCTCGATAAACACGGCACCCCCATTCACAAACGAAATGCCCAGGATATTCACGTTACCGTGTTTGCCAATGTAATCGGCCCCGGCACCGCTGACATCGCACATTATGAATTTAGTGTTCCAAAAGAACTGTCCGGAAAAACACTGACCCTGCGTGCTCGCTTGTTGTGGCGCAAGTTTGACCGAAAATATACAGAATTCGCCTTTCATGCCAACCGCGAAGGCTTTAAGCAATTTGATAAAGTTCCCGATTTGCCAATTACCGAAATTGCCTCGGATGAAGTGAGCTTACAGGTTGATAATAAAAGATCGCCAAAGCTTGCTAACGGAACTACAAAAAATCCATCCGAGTGGCTTCGTTACAACGATTACGGCATCGGACTCTTGCTTGAAGGAGATACTCGTGGTGCTGCACTCGCCTTTAAGCAAGTTTTGAAATTGCGACCAGATTTAGTAGAAGGAGCACTTAATCTGGCCAAAACAGCGGTGCGAGACGGCAGCATTGACAAAGCCTATCATTACTTAAAACAATGCGAGGAAATAAAATCCGGGGATGCCCGCGTAGCCTGGGTTTGGGGAGTTGCCCTCCAGGAGGATGGTCAGTACGAAAAGGCAGCTTTGGCTTATAGGCGAGTCCTGGAGCAATTTCCGGAAGATCGAGCCACCTGGCGTAATTTGGGCAGAACTTATTATTTAAATCAACAATACGACAAAGCTCTTGAGGCGCTTGCGGAGCTTCTGAAAATCGATCCCGAGGATAGAGTCGGGCACTATCACAGAATGTTGTGTCTACGAGCGCTGGGTCGAGAAAAAGAAGCCGAAGTAGCCAAAGCAGCCTATGAATATTATCAAATCGATGAATCGGCGCAAGAGATCACCCGTGTGTTTAAACTGAACAATCCCGGTGCGAATTTAATGGCGCAGAAGATTCGGACGCATCAACTTACTATCGAAAACTGATCTTAATTTGCGGTTTGATTTACTGAGAAGGATATGAATATTCAGAATACGACTTATGTTGTTTTAATTGTTTTCACATTTTGCTTTCTTACGTGCAAAAAAGACGATCCCAAATCAGAAGCTAAACCTCCTGAATACACCGAACCGAGGTACACAATAACCGAATCGAATTCAATCCATACTTCTCTGCATTTTACCGACATAACAAAAGAGGCTGGAATCGATTTCATTCATGAGACCGGAGCCTTCGGTAAAAAATGGATGCCGGAAACCATGGGAAGCGGCGGCGGCTTTCTGGATTATGATAATGATGGGCTGCCCGATATTTTCCTGGTCAACAGCTCCAAGTGGCCGGGCCACGAAACGAACAAGAAGCAGCACACGCCGAAGCTTTACCGTAATTTAGGAAATGGAAACTTCGAAGATGTGACGATTGAAGCAGGACTTGAGTTCTCAGTTTATGGAATGGGCTGCGCCTTTGCCGATTACGACAGCGATGGTGACATGGATATTTATTTAACCGCGGTCGGCGACAACAAACTGCTGCGAAATGATAAAGGCAAATTTACGGATGTCACAGTACAGGCAGGTGTCTTTGGTAATAGTAAGAACCCGAATGACCCGCCGGCCTGGTCAACCAGCACTGCCTGGGTCGATGTCGATCGCGACGGTCGCCTCGACCTTTTTGTCTGCAACTATGTCAAATGGACACCTGAAACCGATCTTTTCACCACCTTAGATGGTACAAGCAAATCCTACGCTACACCTGAACAGTACGAAGGTGAAACCTGCCGGCTTTATCGAAATATCAACGGCAATCGCTTTGAAGATATCACAAAAAAGGCGGGAGTTTTTAACCCTGATGGAAAATCACTTGGGGTGGCTATTGCGGATTTCAATAGCGACGGCTGGCCTGATATTGTGGTCACCAACGATACCCACCCTAATTTTTTATATCTGAACCAGGGCAACGGAACTTTTACAGACATCGCTTTACGCGCGGGCATGGCATACGATGAATTCGGCCGAGCCAGAGCAGGCATGGGGCTGGACGTTGCGGACATTAAAAACGATGGCAACCTGTCAATCGCGATTGGCAATTTCTCGCGGGAACCGATTTCGCTCTACACCCAAATCAGCGGGGAGCTCTTTCAAGATTTTGCGGGTTCGGCGCGTCTGACCAAATCCTCTCTCCTTCCTCTAACCTTTGGCATTTTATTTGACGATTTCGATCTCGATGGCTATGTTGATCTGATCACCGGGAATGGACACATTGAACCCGAAATCAATTCAGTACAGCAGGAAATCACTTTCGCCCAACCTCCCCTCCTGTTTCGCAACAACACTCTCGGTCAGTTCATTGATATCAGCAATCAGATTGGCCAAAGTTTTAGCCAGCCGATTGTTGCCCGCGGAATCGCCACTGCGGACATCGATCAGGACGGCGATTTAGATGTGCTGATGACGGTTAATGGCGGCTCGCCAAAACTCTTTAGAAACGACTTACAGAAAGTACACGCAAACTGGCTCAAGCTTACACTGCATGGTAACAGGCCGAATCTAAATGCGGTCGGCGCTGTGGTCACCGTTTGGGCGGGAGAATTAAAGCAGAAAAAAATGGTACGCACCGGTTCATCTTACTTGTCGCAATCCGATTTTAGTACACTCATCTTTGGGCTAGGTGAACATTCTGAAATAGATAGCCTGGAAATTCGTTGGCCCACCACAGGTAAATCGAATCGACTGGGGCCTGCAAAAGCCAGGCAGACTTATATCATTCAAGAAAGTAACCCCGTTCTCGACAGGTTTTAGAACCTCAATAAAAAAATTAAGGGAGGAAGATCATTCCAAAAATAAAAAATGCTTTTATTGTCTTCGTTTGCCTATCCGTAGTATTTAGCTGCGGGGAAAAGAAAGCAGACCAAAAGAAGTCTGTAGACATGATTACGATCAGGACGCTTGGACTCGCCTATTTGGAAGAAAACAAACTCAATGAAGCGGAAACCGAATTCAAAAAGTTGATTGAAATCGCACCAGACGAAGCGAATGGCTATGCCAATCTCGCTTTAGTCTATATGCGACAAGCCGAATACGACAAAGCCGAAGAACAAATCAAGAACGCTATGGAGCACTCGCCCAAGGATCCCGATATCCGTCTCAACCTGGCTGAAATCTATGAATTAACAGGACGAGAAAATGAGGCTGTCGCGACTCTTGAAAGCACTTTGAAAACAGCTCCGGATCATAATCGAACGCTTTATAAACTAGCCCGGCTATATCTAAAATCGACTGAACCAGAGGCTGCCCAAAAGGCTCAGGGTTTTCTCGCTCAAGTGGTAATGTCTTTGCCGGCTAATCTTCCTGCGCGTCTGCAATTAATTGAAATCACTTTAAAAAACGGCGATTCTGATCAAGCGCTTATGAATATGGAAGAAATCAGAAGGCAATTGCCCGAGTTACCTACCGAATCAGCTGACTTTTTCCAAAAGGCAATCGCGCTCATGCAGACTGCAAAGCCAGAAGAAGCGATTGCACCGACTATGATATTTCACAATTTCATGCGAGTGACCCCCCTTTACCAGGCAGGCATTCAGGAACTCAAAGGCCCGGCAGGTCCCTTGATGGGCACGCCGCTTCTGTCCTTTAGTCTGGACATTTCGATTCAAATGCAGGAGCAGGAAGCCATCCTCGATGCCATTCGATTTACCGACGCCACAGAAGGCGCCGGACTCAATGTGGTCAATGAAAGGTTAAAAAACGCTTCCTCCTCCGAAGCCGGCGCTCTTGCGATTGCGGACTTCGATGGAGATCGCGATCAGGATATTTACTTAAGCGCTTGGCTGCCAATTGAAAATCGAAACCTCTCCTATCTTTTTAAAAATGAATTTGGTCAATTTGTGGATACATCTGCGGAAGCCGGGATTCGGCACGAAGGCAAAGATCGAAACGCCATTTTTGCTGATTATGACAACGACGGCTTTTTAGATTTATTTATAATAAATTCAGAAAGCAATCTTTTATATGCAAATGTAGCATCAGGAAAATTCTCTAATATCGCCAAAAGTGCGGGGGTTGCAAACGCGCTCTCCGGGGTATCCGCTCAATTCGCAGATTTTGACCACGACAGCGATCTTGATTTATATTTAGCAAAGGACGGCGCAAATCAATTATTCCGCTACAACGGAGATAACACCTATACGGAGCTCGCCGAAAAAATGGGAATTGACGGAGAAAATTCTCGCAGTCGGGACATCGCCTTTGGTGATTTTGATGAAGACGGCGACCTCGATTTTTTTGTGGTTAATGAAGATGCTAGTAATATTTTATATTCAAATTTAAGGCAGGGGCGTTTCGAAAACATTACGCAACAGGCAGGGATCGCAAACCATCCAGGCTCAGGCGCTGTGGCAGTCGGAGATTACAACAACGATGGATTCTTGGACATTTTCGTAACCGCCCTGGAAAATGGAATTTATCAATTATACCGCAACAAAGGAGATGGTAC
>JADFPY010000342.1 GCA_022562085.1 candidate division KSB1 bacterium
TAAATCTACCCTTAGTGTCTACATGGTCCGGGGCCTGCTTAACGTATTCGCCATTTTCAATGTAGTAAAGGGCAGGCAGCTCAACCCCTAAATCGCCATAATCAATTCTGAGTTCTGCCGGTGGATCGAATTGGCAGCCGTGCGGCCCGAAAGCTGCTGTGATTAAAGATGAAATGAGGTTTCTGATTTTTTTCATTTGGCTTCTCCCTTGGGTAAGTCAGCCGGTTATCTTATTATTATTTCGCTCTCCCTAAAGCAAAGGAGGTGCCAAACTTCAAGACAGTTTTTTGATAAGGAAAGTTAATAACTTTAAGTGTCAATTAAACAGTAGTTTATTCTTTACTGGTTTCCGAAACAAACGATATTGAGTTGGATTTCTAGCTAAATCAGATTTGATGAAATCAGCCAACATTTTGCTGAAATCAGCAAATTGGTTGAAATCAGCCAACATTGTTCGAAAAATTCAAACGATTTTCTTTTTTGGGGTGGAATAATTTATTACAAAATTTTGTATTAAAGAAGAAGTCTGATGGTAGGCGAACATGCAAGCTTCCTCCTCCTCGAGATTTGTAAGCGTGTTCGCCTTTTTTATTGTTCATTGCGATAATTCGGAACTCTTAACGGTATGAGTTGTAAAAGAAATCAGGAACGTAAGTTCCTATCCTATTCCTCCCTCCGGAGACCGTCTGCCCAATGGGCAGACGGTCTCTTTTTTTTGTAATGCCCGTTATAATCAGTATAAGTTGATTTGCTGCAAATCTTTTTTTATATTTAGCCCACATTTCTTATAAGAACTTTAAACTAATTATCATATGCGGTTACCATCTTCTAGTTGGGATATTTCTTGGTGGTCAAGTCAGTTAACCCCGTTTAAACGGCTTTGGTTAACACTTGGATTTTTTATTCTAATTTTCTTTGCCGGGACTTTTGGTTATGTTTTGATTGAAGGCTGGCCGCTTGCTGATTCTTTCTACATGACTATCATTACAATTTCAACAGTTGGATTTCAAGAGGTAAAAACACTTTCTGAAAACGGAAGAATTTTTACAGCTTGCCTGATTGTTATCGGAATTGGTACGTTTGGGTACGGATTCGCTAATATCTCTACTTTTTTTATTGAGGGAGAATTTAAAGAATTAATTAGGACTCGTAAAATGGAAAAAATTATCGAAAATATTGCAAGTCATATTATCATCTGTGGATACGGTGATGAGGGACGTCATGCAGGTGAAGAGCTAAGCCGGAGTAAAGTCCCATTCATAATTATTGAGAAAAAATTAGAACTAACTGAAAAACTTCGCGAGGACGGTCTGCTGGTTATTCACGGGGATGCTACTCAGGACGATGTTCTTTTAAAGGCAGGTGTAGCGGTAGCAAAAGGATTAATAGCTGCAGTTCCTGAAGATTCGGTAAATGTATTTGTCGCTTTGACGGCGCGGGGATTTAACCCGGATTTGAAAATTGTTGCCCGAGCGGCTGACGAGTCCTCAATTGCCAAGCTATTTCGTGCCGGCGCAAATAAAGTCGTTTCATCAGCCGAAATTGGCGGCAGGAGAATGGCCTCGATGCTTTTGCGACCCAAAGTAGTTAACTTCCTTGACGTCATTATGCACGATCAGGAGCTGGCACTACGCTTAGAAGAAATTAATATTAATAAAAAAAGCCCGTTTGTAGGAAAGTCTATTCGCGGCCTAGATATTAGAGGACGCACCGGGACGTTAGTAATTGCGTACCAAGGTGAGGGTCAATCTATAAATATAAATCCTTCAGCAGACACAACATGCCAGGCAGGTGATGTTTTAATTGTGCTTGGCAACGAAAAACAAGTGGCGGACTTGCAGCACCTTGCCCGTTCAGAGTAAAGCGTAGATCTCTCAGAATAACAATCCGGGCAAAAATTTCTTTTTAAAGCCCTTCTTCAAGTTTTAAAGTATCTCGATAAACAACCGTTGTTCGATAGGCGACATCTGCTAATTCCGCATCGACTTCGATTCGCATTGGCAGGCCAATATATCTGCCTGTAACTTCTCTCATGAGTTTTGCTCCTGAGTGCACAATAAAATCGGCCGCGAATTCTATCCTTTCGGATGGTTGACCGATCCAGGAAAAACTCACTTGATTTTTTCGGTGGTTAAATGCATGCTCTGAAAATACTTCGATTATTTCTAATGAATCCGTTTGTATTCTTAAGGTTGTCCGGTACCATGGCCGAGTGCTGGTGATTAGCCAATTTACTTTCACAGTATCTTTCTCCCCTCGTAAGATCAGTTCCTCTCCGGTTAGATCTATCCACTCCGCTGTGAATGGAATAGCTAAATCATCTTTGTGAATTCGAAGGTCATATTGCCGGGTAAAAGAATCACCCTTCACAGATACATTCCGAAAGTATTCGTTTCCAAGTAATTGCAAACTATTCTCACCGCTTCTTACATTATAGTTCGCATTGACTCTAATCCTTGCTCCCCATTCCTTACTATAAGAGGGTAGTGAATAGAGATAACCTCCAAACCCAACGATTGCTAATAAAATCACGAACCCCGAAAGCGGCCTTCTTAAAGTTTTTAGTAAATTTCGAACAAAACCGCTGTTTACAACTGTAGAAGAGTAGGCATAAATCCCAGGAAGATACCAGAGGACCAAAAGGAGTGTTACGGCCGTACTGAATAAAAGAGATTTTGCAGTGGAGTCAATACCGGCGCCGCCCTGAGTTAAGCTCCGCGCCAAAAAGGTTAGCTCTTCCATAAACATAAGTTTGAACATTGCATAAGGCGCCAGAATAAAAAGAATGAACTTCACTAATGGATTTGGAATGAAAATAGCGAGACTGATAAATATCATAGTGAGAGCGGGGTAGAGGGCTAACCGCATGCTGGCCATTCCCAATAACGCAATCAAAACAAAAAGCCCGATAAAAGCCCGTTTGGTGTAAACATAAGAATCCGGGCTAAAGCGCCACTTTTTTGTCAGTTGCAGAGCAACCCAAACTCCGCCAATTGTGCAAATTACGGCCAGCCACATATATTTATCGAAATGTACCAGCCAGGGGTAACGCAGTCCTTTGACCACCTGCATAGCCGCCTCACCCAATTGGGTGAAAATCGCCATTATGATCAACATCAAGAATAGCTTTGTTCCCGAGAACCGGACTCGTTCCGGCTTGTCAATTTGCAGGCGGTTTTTTCGGCTGTGCATAAAAGCCCAAATGCCCAACAACAATGCTAAAATATTTATCGCTGGAACTGTCCATGATGGCAAAAAGAATTGGCTGCCAAATGCTTGCCAGAGTAAATAATCCCCGCCGCGGCGGGCCGGGATGCCCTGTGTCTCATATTTTTGAAG
This sequence comes from candidate division KSB1 bacterium, assembly GCA_022562085.1. Taxonomy (NCBI): domain Bacteria; kingdom Pseudomonadati; species Candidatus Zhuqueibacterota bacterium. The sequence continues at coordinate 3,340 of JADFPY010000342.1, forward strand.
CAAGCTGCTGACAATTTGACCGCTGCGGTTTAATGCACTTTTACTGATGAAATCAAACTTATCTCTTGACGTATGAATCGGAGAGCTGTTAACACCGGCGGTGAAATCGATTGCCGGGATGTTTTTATCTAAAAAGGGCGCATGATCAGAACTGGCCATTGACAGGGCATTGTTAATTGACATGAAATGTGTTTCATATCGAAGACTGTTAAATCCAAGGGCGTGATCGATTGCGAATGCATCTTCAACCAGCCATTCCGGCGCTTTATGAGTTGGGGTTTCGGACAATATTATAATGTTATCGTCGCTGCCGGCCATATCGATTTGCAGCATTAAAGCGACTTTGTCAATGTCCGGGTAGTTGTCGACAAAATGTTTTGCCGCCAGCAATCCCTTTTCCTCGGCGCCAAAAGCGGCAAAAACCAACGTATAGTGCTTTGAGGCCTGGCTCCAAATTCGGGCAAGTTCAATAACACAGGCAGTACCGGAAGCGTTATCATTGGCGCCGGGAATTTCCGGTCCTGATGAATCGATATGCCCGCCAATCACAATTGTCGAATCTGTCTCGCCGTGAAAGATGCCAACAGAAGTTCCACAGTTGGTATTCACCACGACGCCACGTGCCCTTGCTTGGCTAAATTTCATAACATAAGCCGAGTCGGCGCCAAAGCCGGCAAATTTGTTTTTAGCCCAGAGCAAAGCAGCTTGCTCGTTTGCCGATCCCATCGGCCGCGGACCGATTGTCACGCTTAAGTGTTTAGTGAAGACATAAGCGCTGTCTGCGTTAAAGCTTTCAGTTTGGGCAGGTAAAAATGTTGGTAAGAAAATAAGTAGAGCAAATAAAACTGCGATTAGTTGACGCATTTCTTTCCCTCCGAAAGTTTAGCTAAAAAAGTATATTATAATGAAGGTGGGTACAATCTACCAATTGTAAAATACTTACGATGGATTCTGGTGATTGTTTATTAATGGTATTGATTCGTTTTAAACTACTTCTCCGCCCGCTTTTTGCCACGCCTCGTATCCACCATCGAGCTGAGTAGCATCAAAACCGTGGCTTTGCAGCATGCCGGTGGCATAAGCGGAGCGCCCGCCGGAAAGACAGTGCACGAGCAAAGGCTTGTCTCTCGGAATTTTGTCGAGTTCGGCGAGAAGCCGGGTGTGGGCGATATTTATCGTGTTGGGCAGATGCCCTGCTTCGTATTCGTCCGCACGGCGGACATCGAGAATTTGCACGCTTTCGTCATTCAGTCGATTCTTGATTTCAGTTATATCTTTGTATTTGGATTTTTGCAGCTCGCCACCGTCGGCAGCATAAAGTCTCAAAGTTTCCGGAGTGGCGTAGCCGGCGACTTCATCCAAGCCAACGTGAATTAAATCGATCATGGCTTCTTCGACCTGGTTTTCTGCAACAATTAAATAGATGGGTTTCCCCGGTTCAACATAAGAACCGGCGATGGTGGGAAACGCTGTGTTGAGGGGCGTGAACAGCGCCCCCGGCACATGACCCTCTGCAAAGTCCGGCCAAAGGCGGATGTCGAGCAGCGAGATTTCTTCCTTTACTATATTTTTAAGT
>JADFPY010000343.1:0-1198 GCA_022562085.1 candidate division KSB1 bacterium
CGTGACTGGACTTCAGACGTGTGCGATTCCGCTCTCAGGCATGCGAATTCCTCTCAGGTGAAGCGTGTTTTTTCCTTAACATGTACGCCATGCGCCAGCAGAGAGGGGGAAAGGGCGAGAGGGAGCATTGAATATCCAATATCGAACGAGGAATATCGAAGGAAGAAGGGACTGTCAGCTCCTTCAACATTCGATATTGGACATTCGATATTCGTAATTCAAAATCCCCCTCTCCCCCTCTCTCCCTTTCCCCCTCTCTCCCTTCCCCCCTCTCGATATCGATGGCTTACATCCCTTTGACACGAGCACAGCGATTGACGTAGTAAAATCCCTCTAAATTACGCCTCCCGCCGCAGGTTCGCGCTGATGATGCGCCCGAAGCCGATGGCGGTCTCGGGAAGAATCTCCACCTCGTCGGTCAGCTTCCAGCTCCCCGAGTTGGAGGTTCAGAGCGTGAACACCTCGGCCATCATGAAGGCGCCCTCGTAACGCACGGGCCGCTCTGAGCCTGCTACGTTGATCGTTCCCTGATAGAACGCCGCCAAATCCGCCAAGAAATATTAAAGTAAATAGCAACTGAGAGACTAAATGCAATGACAAGCCAGGACTTTTCGATGACGGGCAATAAATCCACTGTAAGTAATGATGCTTATGACAAATTATTTCGAATAGAAAAAAAACAAATTAGGCGTAGGAGTCTATTCCAGGGCATTTTTATCGGTCTATTTATATGTTTATTACTCTTGTGCAGCTTTGTATTCATTCTGTGGGTGAACCAGGATAAAATTGCAGAAGCGGCTTTGGGTTACTTGGCTGACAACTATTTTCAGGATTTATTTGCTTCTTTCCCCGATGCTTATGTATCCTTTAATCAGCACAAAATTCTTCCAATTCTGGATGGATTTACCAATGCAGCTGCGGCGAAGAGAGTAACGAAGGACGAGTTTAAATATATCGGTAAAAATATAATCTTAGCGCTAAAAGATAAAAAACTGACCTACCATGAAGTCACCGACGACATATGCAGAAGGGTGGAGGAAAAGCCTTCCAAGTCCTGGCTGGTGGCTATTGCCTGCTCCATAGGAGCCTTGCTATTGGGAGGATACGCACTGGTAACCACCTTATGGGAAGGAATTGGGATGTGGGGGTTGAACAGGACCGTGGGCTGGGCCTGGGATGTCGTCTGATCCGCCATGGG
>JADFPY010000343.1:1208-4910 GCA_022562085.1 candidate division KSB1 bacterium
ACAAAAATGGAAACCGCTTCAAGAAGAGGATAAAATTTTTAGTTATAGGTGGATCTTAAATGAATAACAAAAGTATTTTTATTTCGATTACGATATTCTTTTTTGGTACTGTTTTCGGTTCGTTTTTCGCAACAATTGTTATACGTGAGGCGGTACCCCTCCGAGATCATTACGTAATGATAATCATCAGTTTTGTTAGTTCCGCGATTTTGATGCTGGGGTTACTCTTTTGGTATTTTAAAGTGGTTAATTCCTGCAAAAAAGTTTTTGGTGAGAAAGGTGGAGGGATGATTAACACCATCATGAGCTTTCTTTTGGTTAGCATCGGAATCTTTTATCTTTTGGTAGTGAGCATTTTTTATATGGCGATTGCGTAAAAATTTCTGTTTTACATGAGTGTTTAAATCCCGAATTTCAATATTTGTTGAAAATTTTTGTGGAAACTTAAAAAGTTAAGTGCTATAATTCATGAAATCACTCTACAAAATATGACCGCAAAATTAATTCTCGACGATGGATCGGTATTCACTGGAAAGGCCTTTGGTGGTTCGAAGTCCACTTCAGGCGAGGTCGTGTTTAATACCGGAATGGTGGGCTACCCAGAGTGCTTCACAGACCCCTCCTACAAAGGTCAGATTCTCATTTTAACTTATCCATTAATCGGCAACTACGGCGTTCCTTCTCTCGTGTCCAAAGATGGGCCGCTGGGTCAGGATTTTGAGTCTGGGCGAATTCAAATCTCCGGTCTCGTTATATCCGAATATTCAGTTAATTTCAGCCACTGGAAAGGCGTGCTAAGTCTTGATGACTGGCTGAAGAAATATGATGTTCCCGCGGTTTCCGGAATTGATACCAGACTTCTCACTCAGAAGCTAAGAGAGCAAGGTTCGATGTTGGGCAAACTGGTCGTGCAACAGAACGATGTTGAGATGGTCGATCCGAATGCTCGCAACTTAGTTGCAGAGGTCTCCTCCAGCAAGCCGGAGTGTTACGGTGAGGGCAAAAAGCAGCTTTTGCTCATCGATTGCGGCTGCAAATTTAATATCATCCGTTCACTGGTCAAAAGGGGATTTTCAGTTAAAACCGTGCCCTGGGATTGGGATATCTCCAAAGAGCAGTTCGACGGCCTGGTGATTTCAAACGGCCCCGGCTCGCCGAAAATGGCTGCCACCACAGTTGAAAATGTTCGCAAACTTTTAAAGCGGAATATGCCAATATTTGGGATTTGTCTTGGCAATCAAATATTGGCGCTGGCAGCCGGCGCTGATACCTATAAACTGAAGTATGGACATCGCAGCCAAAATCAGCCGTGCCTGATGGTTGGCAGCAAACGTTGTTTTATCACTTCGCAAAATCACGGTTATGCCGTGGATGAGAAGACTTTGCCGGAAGACTGGGAACCATGGTTTTTCAACGGCAACGACGGCACGAATGAGGGTATTCGCCATCGCACCAAGCCTTTCATGAGTGTGCAATTTCACCCCGAGGCAAGTCCCGGTCCTGTGGATACCGACTTTCTCTTCGATGAATTCAGTTCGATTCTTTAAGTATGATCAACCACGTTAAAAAAGTCATCATTCTTGGCAGTTCGGCCCTAAAAATCGGCGAGGCCGGTGAGTTTGATTATTCCGGTAGCCAGGCCATCAAAGCTCTAAAGGAGGAAGGAATTCAAACTGTATTAGTAAATCCGAATATTGCCACGATTCAGACTTCCGAGCACCTCGCGGACGATGTTTACTTCCTCCCGGTTAACGCAGATTTTGTGGAAAAAGTCATTGAAAAAGAAAGACCTGACGGCGTCCTCCTTTCTTTTGGCGGGCAAACCGCACTTAATTGCGGCCTTGAATTGGCTAAAAATGGAGTGTTTGAAAAGTATAAAGTCAATGTACTCGGGACGCCTCTTCAAGCAATTATAAATACTGAAGACCGGGGACTCTTTATCGACCGGCTCAATGAAATCGATGTGAAAACTCCACGCAGTGTCGCAGTCAATTCCAGTGAAGAGGCTCTGAAAATCGCCAAAGAAATCGGCTATCCGGTGATGATTCGAATCGCTTTTGCACTGGGCGGCTTAGGCTCTGGCGTCTGCACCTCTGAGGATGAAGTCCGGGAGTTGGCTGACAAAGCGTTTTCTTTCACCCATCAAATTTTGGTTGAAGAGTACCTCGAGGGTTGGAAGGAGATCGAGTATGAAGTAGTGCGCGATCTCCACGACAATTGCATCACGATTTGCAATATGGAAAACTTCGACCCGTTGGGAATTCACACAGGGGAGAGCATTGTTGTGGCGCCAAGCCAGACGTTGAACAACCACGAGTATCATTGGCTGCGCGAGATTTCAATTAAGGTGATTCGCCACATCGGTATCATTGGTGAGTGCAACATTCAGTACGCTTTGGATCCAAAGTCGGGAGATTACCGGGTAATCGAAGTGAATGCGAGATTATCACGAAGTTCTGCGCTTGCCTCCAAAGCAACCGGATACCCTCTGGCATTTGTTGCAGCTAAATTAGCGCTCGGACATAGTTTGACCCAATTGAAAAATTCCATCACGCAGACGACAATGGCCTGTTTCGAACCTGCTCTGGATTATATCGTCGTTAAAATTCCCCGCTGGGATCTTAAAAAATTTCGTCATGTCTCTCACCAGATTGGCTCCGGAATGAAATCGGTTGGCGAAGTAATGGCAATCGGCCGTTCGTTTGAGGAGGCTTTGCAAAAAGCCTTACGGATGTTGGATATTGGTGTGCTGGGATTAACTGGGAATGATCATTTAAAATTTGATGATTTTAAAGACGAATTAGAAAATCCCACCGAAGAGCGTGTTTTTGCAGTGGCTCAGGCGCTTCAATCCGGGCATTCTGTTGAAGCTGTCCATAAATTGACCCACATCGATAAGTGGTTTCTTTATAAAATTCAGCATATTGTTGACATTGAAAATGTAATTGCGGTCTATAAAAACGGTATTTGCCCAAAAGGAACTTTGCTTGAAGCGAAGCAAACAGGCTTCTCGGATCTGCAAATCGCTTCGATATTAAATTGTGATGAAGATGAAGTTCGCGGCATGCGCAAAAATTACGGACTTAAGCCTTGTGTAAAACAAATCGACACGCTGGCTGCTGAATATCCTGCGAAAACAAATTATTTATATCTTACTTACAATGGCGCTTCGGATGATGTGGAATTCAGGAATCAAAACACAGTTATCGTCTTGGGTTCAGGTGTTTACAGAATTGGCAGTTCAGTGGAATTTGATTGGTGTTGTGTAAATGCCGTGGCGACTCTACGAAAAATGGAGTACCAGACGATTCTAATTAACTGCAATCCCGAGACCGTTAGCACGGATTTTGATGAATGCGATCGGCTTTACTTCGATGAACTGAGCTTTGAGACAATTTTTGATATTTATGAAAGAGAACACCCGCTGGGAATCGTGATTTCTATGGGAGGGCAAGTACCCAATAATCTGGCTGTCAAGTTTCAGCGGTACGGTTTGAAAATTTTAGGAACCTCCGCTGAGAATATCGACCGAGCTGAAGATCGCCATAAGTTTTCCTCTCTTTTAGACACCCTTGAGATCGATCAACCCGAATGGAAAGAGTTGCTCACCCTTAAAAATGCGAAGAAGTTTGCCAACGAAGTTCAATACCCTGTTTTAGTACGACCGTCTTATGTATTGAGTGGCGCTGCGATGGGAGTTGC
>JADFPY010000344.1 GCA_022562085.1 candidate division KSB1 bacterium
ACCCTGTCTTTCGAATTGGATGCGGCTGCCTCTGTCGGCGCCTGCAAGACCTGGTTCTACCCGGCAGTTGGTCAATGTTTCCAGTGAGTTCGGGTTTAAATGCTCTTTGAAATCCGTCTCTTTGTCCCCGCCGGGGTCGGCTATGCTGAACAGGCGGTCATACAAACGGACTTCCGCCTGCAAGGCGTGAGCTGCGGAAACCCAGTGCAGGGTTCCTTTAACCTTGCGGCCGTCCGGGGACCAGCCGCCTTTGGTGGCCGGATCATAAGTGCAGTGCAGTTCAACCACTTCGCCGGTCTTTTCATCTCTAACCACATTTTCGCAGGTGATGTAGTAGGCATATCGAAGTCGCACTTCACGTCCCGGGCCCAGCCGGAAAAATTTCCTCGGCGGGTCTTCGCGAAAATCGTTTTGCTCGATATAGAGCACTTTCGAAAACGGCACTTTGCGCTTACCGGCTGCAGGGTCTTCCGGGTTGTTTACCGCTGCCATTTCTTCAACCTGATCTTCCGGGTAGTTGGTGATAACCACTTTAAGCGGCCGCAGCACCGCCATGACCCGCGGCGCATGCTGATTCAAATCCACGCGAACGCAATGTTCGAGCATAGCAATATCCACCATACTGTCTCTTTTGGCAACCCCGATGAGCTCGCAAAAATTCCGAATCGACTCCGGGGTGAAACCGCGTCTGCGCAGACCTGAAATCGTTGGCATTCTCGGATCGTCCCAGCCATTTACCAATTTTTCTTCAACGAGTTGCAGCAGCTTGCGTTTGCTGGTCACGGTGTAATTGAGATTGAGTCGGGCAAACTCGATCTGCTGCGGATGATGGATTTTTAAATTTTCGAGCAGCCAGTCGTAAAGCGGCCGGTGGTCTTCAAATTCGAGGGTACAAATCGAATGGGTGATCCCCTCGATTGAATCCGATTGCCCGTGGGCAAAATCGTACATCGGGTAGATGCACCATTTGTCGCCGGTGCGGTGATGGCTTGCGTGCAGGATTCGGTACAGAACCGGGTCGCGCATATTCAAATTTCCGGAGGTCATATCTATTTTTGCCCGCAACACGCGTGAGCCGTCCGGGAATTCTCCCGTTCGCATGCGGTCGAACAAGTCAAGACTTTCCTCGATCGGACGGTTGCGGTGGGGGCTTTCTTTGCCGGGTTCTGTCAACGTCCCACGGTATTCTCGAATTTCGTCAGCGGTCAGGTCGTCGACGTAGGCTTTGCCGGCTTTGATGAGCTGCACGGCAAACTCGTAAAGCCGGTCAAAATAATCCGACGCATAAAACTCCCGGTCCTGCCAATCAAAGCCGAGCCAGCGCACGTCCTCTTTGATCGCCCGGACGTATTCGTCTTCCTCTTTGGTCGGGTTGGTATCGTCGAAGCGCAGGTTGCAGTGACCGCCGAATTCAGCGGCCAAACCGAAATTGAGGCAGATGGACTTGGCGTGGCCGATATGTAAAAAGCCGTTTGGCTCCGGCGGAAACCGGGTGATGACTTTGCCGTCGTTTTTGTTATTCTTCAGATCTTCCGTGATGATGTTGCGGATAAAGTTGGGCACGGGTTTGGAATCCTTTTGAGCCGAATCCGGGTTTTCTTTTTTTATATTAGTTGTTTCGTTACTCATTTCTTTTTTTTCATATTTTATGGTGCAAAAATTTCATTTAATATTGCCAGCACCTCACTTTGTGCTTTATTACTAATTTTTCCTAACTTTTCAATCAACCGGACTTTGTCAATTGTACGTAACTGATCCAGAACAATATATCCATCTTTCCCTTGAAACTTGCAACTCACGCGTGTGGGAAAATCATGACGTTTAGTTGTCATCGGTGCAATCATTACCGTAGAAATAAACCGATTCATTTCATCAGGGGAGATGATTAGGCAAGGTCTGGTCTTTTTGATTTCTCTTCTTTTTGTGGGATCAAGATTCACCAGAAAGACATCAAAACGCTCTGCTTTCATTTACCAGACCCAATCGTCTTGATCCCAACTGCTTTGGTAGGGCAGTTCTTCCTTATCAAGCAGTTGATCTTCTCCTTGTTTGGCCATCTTATGAAAGGCCTCTTCCCAACCCTGTCGTGGCTTTCTAACCGGTCTGATAATAATTTGTTCTTTGCTGACTTTGAGCTCAACTTCTTCACCGAGTCCGCTTTGCTCTAACAAGACTTTTGGGATTCGAACGCCCTGAGAGTTTCCGATTTGTATGATGCGAGTTTTCATAATTACAATGTAAGTACTTTGATTTAAATTTTCAATATTTTTTTCTAAGTTCCTTGCTCGCTATCAAGAATTAAACGTCCGATCCCGATTTTTCTTTGAAGCGTTTTATTTTGAGGTCCAATTCATCAAAAGCAACTCCCGCCTCTTTAAACTTACCTTCTTTGACTTGTCTTTTCCCAAGTTCAACAACTTTCAATAGAGCAAGGGCATCATGTGTCCTTTCATAGGTCTCGATATCTTGTAAAACAGCTTTGGCCTTGCCGTTTTGTGTGATTACAATGGTCCCTTTCAACTCATTGACAACCTTATTGGCATTGTGCTTTAACTCGCTAATTGGGAGCAGAGATTTGCTTAATTTCATCGCTTGAAGGTCTCCTTATTAAATCGTATTTGGCCGTAAATATAACCAAAATATTGACTATTGCCAAGTTTGTTAAATATTGATTTACAATCTCCTTCCCAAGCTCCTGCTTGGGAAGGAAAAGTACAGAGCCATCAAAAAAAATGATGCAGAGCTTCCAATCAATTGTGTTCCCAAGCGGGAGCTTGGGAACGAGGATTCTCGCCGGAAAGACGTGTAGGGGTTGGCCTATAACTCGGGCGAGTTAAATCCCCCTAGCCCCCTTTTACAAAAAGGGGGAATCCAAATTGAGCGGAGGGCGACCCCGGCCCGACTTTCCTTCATTTTTTTTATAATAATGAAATCGGGACGGAGGCGCCCGTAGCCCGTGGAGGACCCCCGATCCCGACATTCCTTTTAAAAATATAATAATGAAGTCGGGAGAGGAGGCCGGAACGGGTCCATCATTTCAAAGAATTATGCACAACGGTAATAGAATAAATCTGTTTCTATCCCCCGGTAGAGGGTTAATTTGCAAACATTTCTTTCTAAGTCCCTCCCTCTTCATTGGTTCGATACTTTTCAAACCAGACGAGAATATGGGCAACTTTTGCGATTAAATTGCTGGGGCGCCGGGTGATGCCATGCGACGCGTCCGGGATGCGCACCATGGCTGTGTCGATTTTGAGCAGCTTCAACGCCTGATAGAACTGCTCGGTTTCGGAAATCGGGGTACGGTAATCCGCCTCACCGGTTAAGAGCATGGTCGGGGTGGTCACATTGCCGACATAGTGCAGAGGCGAGCGTTTCATATAGTGTTCGAGATGATCCCAGGGAAAACCGGGGAACCAGTATTTGTAGAAGAAATTGTAGGCGTCGGAAGTCAGGACAAAGCTGTACCAATTGATCACCGGCTTGGCAACCACGGCTGCTTTGAAGCGATTTGTGTGGCCAACAATCCATGCGGTCAGCACGCCGCCGCCGCTGCCGCCGGTCACAAACAGGTTCGCTTCATCAACGTATCCTTTTGCTATCGCTGCATCGACACCGGACATGAGATCATCAAAATCTTCGCCCGGATAGTTATGATGGATAAGATTTCCGAACTCTTTACCATAACTGCTGCTGCCGCGCGGGTTGGTGTAAAGTACCACATAACCGGCCGCAGCATAGAGTTGGCATTCAGCAGAAAAACGATCCCCGTAATTTGCAAACGGTCCGCCGTGAATCTCAAGCAGCAGCGGATATTTTTTTTGCGGGTCGAAGTCCGGCGGCTTGACAATCCATCCCTGAATTTTACGTCCGTCATGCGATGATTCATACCAGATCTCCTCAACCGCTGCCAGCTTTTTGTGGCCGAAAAGATCGTCATTGAGCTTTGTGATGCGCCGGCTGGCTGAGCCCTTTTTGCCGACTGCCACATCAGCCGGGTGATCAGGACGGGAGTGGGTAAAGGCGAAGCGGTCTTTTTTGCTTATGGAATACACGCCGCCGGCATAAGGACGCCCGAGGGACAAACCGCCGACGTCGCCGGTTACTATTTGGGTCTTGCCGGTTAAGGAGGCATAGCCGATTTTGGTGTTACCTTTATCGTCGTACTGAAAATAAATACCCCTGCCATCGCCACTCCAATGTGGCCGGCCGACACGACGATCCAAATCTCCGCTCATGAGTTTGCTGTTGCTGCCATCGCGGTTCATGACATAGAGTTTTGTGACATGATAGCCGTGCAATTGATCATCAAAGCCAAGGTAGGCGATTTTTTTACCGTCCGGAGAAACAACCGGGCTATTGTCGGGGCCGTTTCTATCCGTTAATGCCTTGATTGCGCCATCTGCTAATGAAACCTCATAGATTTCAGAATTGAGCGGCTCGAATTCCCAATTGGCATGACGGTTTGCTGAAAAAATCAACGTTTTAGAATCCGGCGTCCATGAAGGAGCGCCCCCATGGTTAAAATCGCCGCTGGTAATCTGCCGCGGGGTGCCGCCGGTATGGTTGGGTCTAGCTCGCAGTTATCCCTACCCTACAAGACGCACTACACCGTCTGTCTTGAACAGTGAGGTAAATTATCATCCAATCGGAAAGTTACCTCCCTGGACCGTCGTGACAGCAATTGGGCATTCATCAAAGGCAGGCGACTATGTTTATGAGTTGGAAATCGATAGCAGTATTCTTGGTGCCACTGGTCGCATTGATTGGTTGTACTTCTTCTAGCGAACCTGATATTCAGCCGTCTGGAACTGCCGTTATCGCAGCCACTGCAACACCGACAACGGTTGCGCTCACTTTGGTGCCGACCGAGACC
>JADFPY010000345.1 GCA_022562085.1 candidate division KSB1 bacterium
ATATTGTCATTGATCGGTTGACCAAGTCCAAAGAATCCAAACAACCCAAACAAGATTCGCCAGGTACTTCAGATGAGCCTGCTCCCAAAGAAACCGTGCCGGAGTATGTGCGTTACGCGGAAAATCTGGTTGTTCTTCAAGGCCAGTTAAGGAGCGATCCCTATCGTATTGACGACATCGTGATAAAAGCGGAGACCATTATCAGCAAGCTAATGGATGTCCTTGAAAAGATCAACACCGACGTCGAACTCTCCAAGATTAGTTTTGCCGTCGAGGTCAATATGATCGCTGAAGACTATCTGCCCGAGCGCGTCTTACGGAAATCATATTTGCAGTTGTTTCCTGAAGATCGAGAAGAGCATGTGGACGAAGTCTCTGAAATGCTCACGACGCTTGATCAGGAGCTGGACACTGCCCTCGAAAACATACGCAACCGCAGACTTTCCGATCTAGACCATCAAGCCAGGTTTTTCAAGAAAAAATTTCAGGATTCCAAAGAAATAAAGGCGTGATAAATGAGTGTAGATTGCAGTTATGAATTTTAGCAGATATAGGTTGATGCTTGAGCATTCCACCATAATTCAAAGAGGAGATTGAGGATATGCCGGAAGACAAGAAAAATGAGGTGGCGCAGGTTACAAAACCCGATTCCAGCCAAGCTGTCCTAAAGCTTGTTCAAAATAAGGACACCGCAGCGCTAGTCCCAACCAAACCCGTAAACACGACCGATGAGCGGGTTACTGAGCTAGAGCAAAAAGCCAAGGAAATCATCGGTCAGCTCAAATCGGGCAGTATTAAGACCCACCAAAGCCTGCTGAACCAACTTCGGTTGACGGGATTGCAGGCCCAGAATGACGCCATGCTTGCCCTGGGGATGTTTCAGGAGAGTGTCAAAAAAGCGGTCAAATATGTTGGCAATCAAGAAGTCCCAAAAACCCTTGAAGATGCAGAACAGATGTTTCGCCAAATCAGCCCGAGTGCGATCAAATACGAAGGATTTCTGGGAAAACTCGCGAAGTTGCCGGTCATCGGCATTCTGGTGAGCTGGATGTTGCCGAAGATAGAGAAACAGTTGGCGACTATCGGCGCCCGAATTGACACGGTTGAAGGGTCGCTTCGAAGCATGCAGACCAACGCCACCAAACTGTCCGACCGGGCATTGGACAGAAATGTTGACGTGGAGAAGCTTCAGGAAATGATCATTGAACAGCAGAATAACCTGGAAGAAAACTCGTACTTGACAGAATGCTTTTTGGTTGAACTGAATGCGCTGCAAAATAATTTTTCGGAGACTGACCGGCGCATCGTTGAACGTTTAATGCTCTCCATTGCGCAACGCAATGCCTCTCTCCGTCGTGGCGTTTATCAGTTTGATAGCAGCTACCTGGTATTGAACGATGCCGTGGAAGGCAATATCCAGGTTGTGACCATGGTGGCTGATATGTTTACCATATACTTTCCGCAACTGATCACGGACATCGGTGCGAAGGTGGTCATTTACGAGCAATTGGAATCTGCTGATGCGATGAACCGGTTTAAGAGATTTGCGGATCAAACCCACCTGGAGAATATTCAAGATATGCGCCGGGCCAAAGCCGAGCTGGCGGCGCTGAATGATCCTGAAGTTGACCTTGCAGCCGTTGAAGCCAGCCATAAAGAGCTGCTGACCAGCCTCGAGGAAGGGCGCAGTAATCTGGGTGAACAAGTTACAAGGGCAAACAGTATTGCCGAACGCTACAAAGAACTGCGCAGCGAGTTGCAGGAGGCGGTGACAGCAGCCAAACTGGAGCTGCCTGAGCTCGATCAGGAATCGAAGGAGCCCGCTTCTGTAGAGGCCTAAAATGATCCGTCTTTGAGACCCTCTGTACCTGGATGACAATTCATAGCAACGTCGGAGATAAAACTATGTCAGAAGCATTATTGCCGCTTAGACGAAGAATGGAGAGGCAGAAAAAAATACCACGAACCTTGCCGCCCGAGGAGCGCCTGAAGCAAACTTTGGACGATGTCCGGCCCGGCGGCGCTTTGGAGTACGCCGATCAGATCTTCTTAGTCACTCGTGAAACCCAATATAAAGGTTTGGTCACTTTTCGAGAGTTTACGTTGGAAGAGGTTGAATCGGGTGACTTCTATAGCCTTGAGTTCGCGTTATTGGACGAATGGGATATTGTTTTTTGGGAAGATACAGATGTTGTGATCTCCCAGGTTGAGTTTGGCGGCTTTGCCAGGGGCGTTGCCATCGATTCTACACGCGTCAGGAGTTTTCTTGAGGATTGCAAAGAGCGGGATGATGGCTTTGTCCTTTATGATGGAACAAAATATTCCTACACGCAGAGTAGTGAGGGCGATTGGGTCGGTGAAAAGAATCCGCAGGCTGCAAAATTCACCCGGTATCGTAGTTACACTTTTGTCGATGAAGCCGAGGTGTTCCTGGTTGCATTTTCTGTCTGGGAGGTGTCCAGTGGAGAAAATGAAATTACAGTTTCGTACGGTCGTGCGTTGATCCCGGAAAATGTGGTAGTTCTCGCGCTGGGTGAAAATTCGAATGATACAAAGAAGTCAAATCCAAATACTTCGAAAGCAAGCGAGCAATCGAAAGCAAGCCGAAAAAAGAAACGCGGTAAAACCGTGGGCCAGGGCGATTAGTGTGCAAATTCCAATTTTTTACACTAATTTGAGCAGCAATACCACCCCTCTGGGGTTTGACTGTTCTGGCTCTGATTTGCTATAAATATATCACCCCTAACGGGGTTCAAGCATCCGGACTCTCATAGTAGAATTGTACAGGACAGGTTTCAAATGTTCAATAACCCCGAAGTGTCGGGGTGGAATGTTTATAGCAATAGAATACAAGAAAAACTAACCCCAGAGGGGTGACATATCAGTTCACTAACTAAGAAATCACGACAATAGTCAAGATGTCAATGACAAATTATATCGATCAATCCGTGCGCTTTATCCGCCACTACCTCATAGAGGGTCATCTGGACCTGGAACAGTTTACCGTGTTTCAGGACGGTTCGATGCGAATCAGGCAACACAATCTCGAGCTAACCGGCAGAATTATTGGCGAAAGTAACATCTTTTCTTTCCAACTCGATGATTTTGTATTTCATGAAATTCTGGCGTGTACGGACGTTAATCTTAAGAGCCTGGCACAGGTAAGAGCATCGTATGGTCCTCTTGATGAAGGTGTGACTCAAGACATATCGGTGAGGTTGCGCGCCAGGGTGAATTATCGCTTTGGCGCCCAAGTGCTCAAACTTGTTGATGCTCGAAAATGGCTTGGGTCGTTTGAAGACCGTGCTCTCAGTTTTGCCTCTCAAGATAAGACCATTGCACTGGTTCACACATTTTCTTACGATAAAGAACAACAGCCACCTGATGTTCCCAAGACCATTGTCCTGGGTCAATATTTGCCGGCATTTCATGAGATCAGGATTACAACCGCTCATAGCTATCCCAATGAGCAGAAGGTGGTTCGGAGTGATAGTGTTATTCAATTATTGTAGAGGGTGATTGATCCGTTGAGGTGAAATATGAACCCAAGAATTAGCGAAGCTATTCCTGCAGATGATTACAAATTGAAGCTGGTTTTTACCAACGGGGAAGAGGGTATCTATGATTGCTCTGTTCTATTAGATTTTGGTGTATTTCAGGTGGTTTAGGGTCCGTGGTCGTAGGCGGGTTAGCCCTTTCGACTCTCATCACACTCGTTTTGACGCCCCTGGTCTTTTCTTATGTCATCGAGTTGGTTTTGAAGCTGCGGCATGCATTGGGTTTGGCCGAAGTTATGGTCTCAAGTGCACCGAGTGAAGATTTTTGATTCGAGTTGACCTCGGATCGAAAGTACTGCTTTCAACATTTTGCTTGACTAATTTAGAACAATTTCTTTTCTTTTAAAAGAAAGTCCCCCGTGAAATCATTGAGCGGGTCAGCCCTACCCTTATGATATTTCAAAATAAGTTTAAAAGTGCAACAAAAAATTCGAAAATTACTTGGAAAAAGGTTCTCGTTGTTTAAAGAGGGACCGTTAAAGGCAATATCAGTATATTTTTAACAAAAGAAATAGTAGCTTAGCACACAAAATGGATAATCAAACACAGAGTAATAAGTTGTTATTGCGCGGCTCTATAATACTTCTAACTATTTCCGCTTTATTTACCTCATTTCAGTTAAGCGGTTTCTTAGGAATTTATCAATGCCTCAATTGCACATATCTTAGCTTACTACTTATACCATTTTTGCTTGCAATGATTTTGATGAAAACATATTCTGATAGATTAACTGAAAGGAGGAAAGTTTCAGAGGAAGAATTAAAAACTTTGTATTCTGAAGCAATCAGATATTCAGATAGTAACACAAAATCCAATGCATCGGATGAAGCTGAAAAGCTAAAAAAAACCGAAATTAAGCTAGAACTTGACGCACTACCACTTCGTTTGGCATTAGCTGACATTTACCCTGAAACTGTACTTGTTAGTAAAATAAGATACGAACTGAATTTACTACAAGAATATACAGATGTTGATGACGAGCCATTATTTGATGACTGGTCTGATAGAATTGAAGATCTTTTTCGTGAAATCGAAAATGAAGAAAGGAAAGAAGAAAAAGTATTTAAAAAATTAAGAGCAGAATTAAAAACTTTGCGCGAACAAGTAGCACAGTATGACAAAACTTGGGCTGAAGGTGAAATGATTTTTAAACGAGTGCTGTACTGGGCGGCTTCAACCGCCATAATTTTTACACTTGTTGGAATCCTCCCAATTATACATCCCAATGGAAATAGTTTACTTTTAATAGGCCACTGGGGCGCACTTGGGATTGCTGGCGCTTTGCTTTCGGTA
>JADFPY010000346.1 GCA_022562085.1 candidate division KSB1 bacterium
CTCGAACAAATTGACCTGATTGAAATTCATGAAGCTTTTGCCGCCCAGGTGTTAGCCAACGCCAAGGCCTGGGAGCAAGGATGGAAGGCGCAGCCCATCGGCGCCGTGGATTGGCAGCGGGTGAATGTATCCGGCAGCTCCATTGCCATCGGCCATCCCTGGTGCGCTACCGGTGGACGCATTGTGACGACTTTGGCGTATGAGATGGCCCGACGGGATGTCCGGTACGGGCTTGTGACTATCTGCGCCGCCGGCGCCATGGCAGGTGCGTTTCTGTTGGAACGCGATTGAACCAAGGAATAATTAGTGTCTGAACGAAAACTCGACCATTCATGTCACTTACTATGTCGTGTCTTGCTTGTGTAGAAAGAAAAAGCTGGCATAAGAAAGGGTAAAGACAATGGAACCCATACTAACAAAAATTCGCCGCACTGCAAGTGACAAAATATTGGGTGGCATGAGAATATTTATAGGAGTCATGTTTTTTTCAACTGGGATCATGAAGCTGCTGGTTCCAATGCTTTGGGAAGCCTGGTCTGGTCAGCTATCCCAGGCAAATATTCCGTTTTATACATTTAACCTTTGGTTTGTCCCGGTCGTCGAGATGACAACTGGTGCAGCCTTGACAGCAGGATTTTTTTCTCGCGTCGGCAGTCTGGTGGTGATTATGATGATGATAGTAGCAACTTATGTCCATTTGGCTGTGAATGATCCGAGCTTATTCCCGTTGCAGCCGGAAAAACCCATCATTCCCCTGGTTCTAATAGGAGTAGCTGCAACTATTTTCTTGCGTGGCGGTGGCGCTTGGAGCCTGGACTTAAGATCTACAAATTAAGCAGCTCGGATTTTTTTCTTGACTTCTCTGAAGAGAATTTGTATGTATCTAATAGATTGTAACATCCTTCCTGCCATTCTTCATTTCTACTTTCGATTTACATAGCACAGGTTTGGATGCTATTTGAAATGGGATAACAAATTTCAAAAACCTAATTAAAGCAAGATGAGTCAGATAAGTAAGACTTTTATGTAGCGTAAGGGTGAGGCTGTGTCGGTAACATGCAAAAAATACCGATCTAATTAATTTAAGGAGGAAAGCTATGGCTGAGAGTGTTTACAAAGTTGTTGAATTGGTAGGAACCAGTGATATTTCCTGGGAGGCAGCTGCCAAGAAGGCTGTGGAAACTGCTGGCAAGAGTCTTAAGAACTTGAGGATAGCAGAGATTAACAAGCTGGACATGAAAGTTGAGAACGGGAAAGTTGTCGCGTACCGTGCCAAGGTAAGTCTGTCTTTTAAATACGAAACTGGCAATGACTGATAGGGTGAGCAGGTAACTCGCTCTCATCCACATCTACGCATTTTTCAATTATCATACAACCATCGGCAAATTGCCTCAAATAATCGCTATTGAAAAGGAAAAACTAAAGTGCATACTCACAACGGCAACGGCGATCTTAGAGGGGCATTTTATTTGAATTTCAGTTTTACCATAATTGAAATTATTGGAGGCATCTGGACAAACAGTATTGCCATTCTCTCAGATGCCTTGCACGATTTTGGCGATAGCCTTTCTTTGGGCTTGTCTTGGTACTTAGAGAAGTATTCACATAAAGCAAAGGACGTTAAGTATTCTTATGGATACCGCCGCTTTTCGCTGCTAGGTGCCTTGATTAATACCGTTGTCTTAATTATCGGCTCTGGATTCGTTTTAGCTGCAGCCATTCCACGACTCCTCAACCCGGAGTCTTCCGACGCGTCGGGCATGATGTTTTTAGCTATTGCCGGAATCATCATCAACGGCTTGGCGGTATTGCGAGTGAAAGACAGTATGAGCTTAAGTGTCCAGGTAGTCACCTGGCATCTGTTGGAAGACGTGCTGACTTGGACAGCAGTGTTGGTAGTGAGTATAGTTCTACTATTCACAAATATGCACATCCTTGATCCAATACTTGCCGTCTTGGTCACATTTTATGTCTTATACAATGTGCTACGTAATCTAACCAAGACATCGGCACTTTTCTTACAGGCTGTTCCAGTATCTATTGATGTCAATGATATTGAAATGAAAATAGGCGCGATTCACAAAGTGCAATCCACCCATCATACGCACTTTTGGTCGCTCGATGGTGCACGTCACGTCTTGACGACGCATCTGGTGGTAGACGAAAGCACAACTAAAGATGAAATTTCACAGATAAAACGTGAACTCAAGTCACTTACCGAAAACATGGGATTGGAGCATCTTACGATAGAAATTGAGTATGGAAACCATGATTGTAGTATGAAGATAGATACCAGGATAAATAGACATTTTAAGAAAAGTTGATGTGAAAAGAAATGTTCAGTTTTAATAACATTGTCAAGCGCTTTCATCACGCCATTATGCGTCGACTTGAATCACCTGTAAAAGGGTATCAACAAAGGATATTCAATAATTTCGAAAATTTATACAAGCATATTCGTAAAGGCGATCTTGTTCTCATCGAAGGGCGTTCAGAGATAAGTCGAATTATTAAGTTTTTTTCCAATAGCCATTGGAGTCACAATGCCATGTACGTGGGTGACGAGCTGATTAAAAAGAATCGACCTTTTCGAGAAAAATATTTAAGCGAGTTTGGCGATGATGCCAGGCATCTGGTTATCGAGGCTTTTGCAGGCAAAGGGGTGATCGCATCGCCAATCCGAAAATATCATGATTACAATATTCGAGTTTGCCGGCCTTTCGGAATTAGCCCGACCGATCTTCGAACTGTCATTGAAGCTGTTATAGGCAATCTGGGGAAGCACTACGATGAGAAAAATATTACTGACATCGCGTTAATGCTATTACCCTCCTGGATCAATCCTTTCAAGAAACGCAGCATGAAAGCTTGTCTGGGAAATTGCAATGATTTTCAGGTAATTTGTTCGGGTATGGTTGCTCAGGCATTTCAAAATGTCGGCTATCCAATCATCCCTGTGCTGAAACCGACGGAAGAAGATCAGAAGACTTTAAAGAAAAATCCTTATGGAGCCAAATTAGTCATGCGACACTATTCGCAAGTTTTACCTCGAGATTTTGATTTAAGTCCCAATTTTGAGATCGTCAAATTCAATATCATAGCTGGCGGGAAGTTTGAATACAAATCATTATCTTGGGATGATGAGAGTATAAAGGGAGAAGACTTATAAAGTTGATATAGGACATAAGGTTTCAAACCGTCGTAACTACCGAAATGAATTGAGAAAACGGAGGGAATAATCATGAAAAAATTTGACGCAATCATAATTGGTACGGGACAGGCGGGACCGTCGCTTTCAGCCAGGTTGGCCGGAGAAGGGATGAAAGTTGCTGTGATCGAGCGCAAGCTGTTCCACGGCACCTGTGTTAATACCGGTTGTGTTCCAACGAAAACTTTAGTAGCCAGCGCCCGTGCGGCGTACATGGCCAGGCGTGCTGCAGATTTTGGCGTGATGATCGACGGCCCCGTTAAGGTAGACATGAAGAAAGTCAAAGACCGCAAGGACGACATCGTCGGCCGCACGAACCATGAAGTGCCGGAATGGATGCAGAAAATTGACAAGCTCACTGTTTTCAAAGGGCATGCTCGCTTTGCAGGACCGCACACCATTAGTATTGGCGATGAAACACTGGAGTCGGACAAAATTTTCATCAATGTCGGTGGACGGGCTTTGGTTCCTCCGAACATGTCCGGTATCGATGAGGTCGAGTACCTGACCAACTCAAGCATGATGGATATCGATTTCATACCTGAACATCTGATCATCATTGGCGGGAGCTACATCGGCCTGGAGTTCGCTCAAATGTACCGCCGTTTCGGCAGTGAAGTGACCATTGTCGAGATGGGGCCACGCTTAATCCAACGCGATGATGAAGATGTGTCGGAAGCGATTAAGGAAATCCTGGAAAATGAAGGCGTTAACTTTCGCTTGAATGCGGAATGCATTAGTTTGAAAAAACAAGGAGATAAAGTTGCAGTTGGCGTTGATTGTAAAGAAGGCCCGCCCGGAGTAATCGGCTCGCATGTGTTGTTGGCAGTCGGACGTGTTCCCAATACCCACGATCTTGGCCTGGACAAAGCCGGTATTGAAACGGATAAACGCGGGTATGTCGTGGTGGACGATCAGCTCAGGACGAATGTGGAGGGCGTTTGGGCGCTCGGTGACTGTCACGGCAAAGGCGCCTTTACACACACTTCGTATAATGATTTTGAGATCGTTGCGGCTAATTTATTGGACGATGATCCGCGCAAACTAAGCGACCGAATTCTTTGCTATGCACTGTATGTCGATCCGCCTTTGGGGCGTGCCGGTATGACCGAAGCGCAGGTGAGAGAATCCGGCAAAAAAGCCTTGATTGGGAAGATGCCAATGTCAAGAATAAGTCGTGCCAAAGAGAAAGGGGAAACACAGGGGTTCATGAAAATTCTGATCGATGCCGAAACTAAACTGATCTTGGGAGCGGCCATCCTGGGCATTGGCGGGGATGAAGTGATTCACTCGATTTTAGATGTGATGTACGCCAAGAAGCCTTATACCTTGATTCAGCGCGCCGTGCACATTCATCCGACGGTTTCGGAGCTGATTCCCACCATGCTGGGCAGCCTCAAGCCGCTGGAGTGAATTGCTCTATCGGTTTGCGAGTAATGATTCAATTGGAGAATAGTAACCATTCGGAGGTAGGGTGTCTTTGGCTGTACAACATCGTCAGGCAGGAATTTGTTTGCCGGTAGAATCAGGAATTAATTACGATGTAAAATACCATCGATGGTATTCTTAAGTTCAGAGATATCAGAATACTTGGGTAAATACGCATCCGCAACCCAGGAT
>JADFPY010000347.1 GCA_022562085.1 candidate division KSB1 bacterium
AGCGGCATCAAATTGAAAATCATAATGCCGAGCAAGTAGCCGGTCGGTTGATGGAAGCGTTTAAGGAGCATTGTTCGAATAATTAGATTTCAGAAAATAGCAGTGAAACGAAGAGGCTGTCTAAAAAGCCAAGAAACGTCGTTGCAATTCCCTCGTTTCTATTCGGGATGAAGCAATCTCATGCTTGCAGAGCAGATTGCTTCGAAAAAAACGCTCGCAAAGACGTCTCTTTTGCACATTTTTTAGACAGCCTCTTTTTATTTCCAGATCACACTCTTTCAACCGTTACCTTCCAAACGGATTATCAAACCGCGCAACAACCTCGTTCGGCGGTGGTGAGGTTACCAGTGAGACAAGCACTATTACAACCGACTCAATAATCAGGCACCAGAGAACGGGGAAGGTTCCCAAGGTAGAAAATTTGAAACCCAGGTAGTAAGCAGCCAATAAACCATGCCCGACAATACTTCCCACTAACACTCCCGCCGCAGTCGATCGTTTCCAGAAGAGACCAAAAGCCATCACCGGTACAATCAATGTGTAGCCGCTAAAAGCATAAACCGAAATATCAAAGATTCCCGCAGGGCGAAATAGCGAGACCACAAAAGCCACGAGTGCAAGAAAGATCACAACCGTCCTGCCGACTTTTGGCGCGGCCTTGTGCTCTTTTCTGCCGAAAATATCTCCTGCCACCATTGTGGAAATCGTCAAAATCTGGCCGTCCAAACTTGACATGACTGCGGCGAGAATAGCAGCAAGCCCGACGGCGCTCAACCAGATTGGCAGATGCATTTCCACCAACAAAGGTAAAATCTTACCGATTCTTTGCCAATCAGACCGGGCATATCCAAAGCGCCCCAAACGCCAATCAAAGTGATGGGGATATAAAGCAAAACCAGCGCCGGCGGATAGAGAAAAATGGTTCGTTTCAGCGCCTTCGCGCTGCCGGCTGTCATCAGGCGCATAAAGATATGTGGAAAGGCAATAACGCTGAAGGGTCCAATTAAAAACCCGGTGGCCCAAATTCCGGGGGCCAGGCGAGGATGCTGTTTGCCTAACAAGTGCGGGGCTTCATTGACAAGACGCTCATTAAGCACTTGAAAACCGCCCAACTTCGTTGCAATCCCCCAACAAGCAACCCCTAAAAACAGCAAAAATATTGAGGCTTGAAAGACATTCGTCCAGGCAGTACCGCGCATGCCGCCTAAACTCGTGTACAGAAGCGTTACCACGGCGACAATTCCGGCGGCTAAGGCATAGGGTACTACACCCCCGCTAATCGCTTCTATAGTAATTCCCCCGCCCATCAAACCGATTATCAAATAAGGAATGGTATAAAAAATGAGTACAGCAAAAAGAAGATAGCCCACCGCCGGAGACTGCCAGCGATCGCTGAACATGTGCGGCTGAGTCATGTAACCGTGGCGTTTGCCGAGTACCCAAATCGGGTAGCCCATTAAAATAAAGCACAGCGGGGTAACAAAAGCAGCAACTGCGCCAAAGAAACCGAATGCCCCTATCCCCGCGTGGTAGGAAATTCCCGGCATGCCGACAAGCGCAAAAGCCGTGACGTTGGTGCCGAACAAAGACATAAAAAGTACAAGCGTTCCGAAACTGCGCCCGGCCATAAAATAATCTTCGGCAGACCCCACGCCCCTGCGAAAACTAAACCACCCGATAATAACTAAAGTGAGAAGGTAAAGGGTAAAAACTGTGAGGAGAACGAGAGAGCTCATTCAGCCTTGCCCCACCAACTTCGCATCACGAGCCAGAGTACACCCGTTGCAGCTGCGACCCAAAGGACGCGATAAACAAGGTCAATGGGGAATCTTCCGAAGACCATAGTGAAATCAGGATCCCAGCTCCACCAGTTGTTGTGAAGAATCACTAAAACAAGAATCCCCAAAATTGCTAAGCCACGGGATGTTACCCATCATTTCCTTTCAACACAACTCCGGTAAAACACAAGCATCAAAACTACAAATACCGCAAATGCCACAAACGGAGCGGCGGCGCCTGCCCAATCAAACCCAAATCCTTTCGGCGCGCTGCCTTGAGTAAAAGCAACCGCAGCGATGCCGATCCCCAAAAGACCTTCGCCGCCTACCAGGCCGGAACCAAGCAAGACCCCTTTTTCGCGTCGCGAGGAAGCTTCCTCTGGAGAGGAGGCTTTTTTCTCCAGAAACATTCTTAATAAACCACCTAGAAACAGGGGTGTGAACGTACTCAGAGGCAGATAAACTCCTACAGCAAAAGGCAGGCTCGGTATTCGGAACAGCTCACAGGCGAGAGCAATGACAACCCCAATGCCAACTAGAATCCAGGGCAGGGAATTTTGCAGCACACCTTCAATGACAACTTTCATGAGGGTTGCCTGGGGTGCGGGTAGCTCTTCCGTGCCAAAGCCGTAGGCTTTATCAAGCAGCATGACCGCTAAACAGACAAATGTCGCCGAAGTTAAAACACCGACCAATTCCCCAATCTGCTGTCTGCGTGGCGTCGCTCCTAACAAAAATCCGGTTTTCAGATCTTGCGAGGTATCTCCGGCAATTGAGGCCGCGATTGCAACCACACAACCGATAGTCAAGGCAGCTACTTTGCCGATATCGTCGGTCCATCCCAAAAAAAGAAAAATAGATGAAGTCGCCAGCAATGAAGCAATGGTCATGCCGCTGGTTGGATTTGAGGTCACGCCCACGAGTCCAACAATCCGGGATGAAACAGTGACAAAGAAAAATGCAAAGATGGCCACCAGAATTGCGCCAACCAGACGAACGGCAAATGAATCAAGGTTTCCAAAAACATGCGGTACAATTGCCATGGCAGCCACGATGATCGCCGCGCCAATGCCGACAACGGAGAGCGGTAAATCCTGCGCAGTCCTTGGTATCTGAACCCCGCTGTTTTCAAGGCGGGCTTTCAGTTGCTGTGCCCCGATTCGAAAGCTCTCTATCATGGTCGGGATATTTTTGATCAGCGTAATAATGCCGCCGGTTGCAACCGCCCCGGCTCCAATGTAGCGAATATATCTGGTCCAGATTAATCCCGGACTCATATCAGGGATTAACATCGAGGTCTCCGGATAAAGCGGTGTCAGGCGCCCTTCACCCCAGTAAGCGATTACCGGAATAATCACCAACCAGGAAAGCAAACCGCCGCCAACCATAATTGCCGCGATCCGCGGACCAAGAATATAACCGACCCCGAAAAGCGCGGCAGAAATATCGAAGCCAACCTGACCTTTTTTTAGAAAAGGCACATCAAAATGAACGTCATCACGGATAACCCGAATCCAGCCTGTCAGGGTTTTCAAAAGCATGCCAAGCCCGAGGCCAATGAAGACGTTCTTAGCCCGGCCGCCGCCGCTTTCACTGGCAACCAGCACTTCGGCGCAGGCAGTTCCTTCCGGATAAGGAAGATGTCCGTGTTCTTTTTGAATGAGAAACCGCCGCAGAGGAATCATAAAAAGAACGCCCAGAAGTCCGCCAAACATCGCCAGTAAAGTCATTTGCACCAGGGTGGGATCAAGGCCCCAGAGAAACAAAGCCGGCAAAGTAAAAATGACGCCGCTGGCCACCGAACTCGATGCCGACCCGATAGTTTGGGACATATTGGCTTCGAGAATGTTGCTCTTGCGGCCCATCGCTTGCAAAGCCTTGAACGCCGCGACCGTCATCACCGCGACCGGAATAGAGGTAGAAATGGTAAGTCCGGAACGCAAACCCAAATATGCGTTAGCCGCGCCGAAAAGAATGCCGAAGAAAATGCCAGCCACAACAGATTTTAAAGTAAACTCAAGGGGACTCTCCGAAGCGGGGACAAATGGTTCGAACTCTTCACCTTCAGGGATCGGTTCATAAGCTTTTTTGCTTAATCCGTCTTTCATGGGTTTGCTCTTTCAGTTTGTGGGGAAATGTTAAGGATTGTTTAGAAATGATAAACCATTTGGGTTAAAAAAGCAAGCGCTTTTTTTCGAAATTTATAACCTCAGTTTTATGAAATGATTAGCAGGAATTGATGGGTAATCAAAAAAAAGCATCTCATCGCAGATGAGGCCGTTTAAAACCCGCCGAAAGCCCTATTGGTTCAGGTTGAGTATTTACCTAAGACTCGTTCAATTGGTCGATTTTTAACCATATCAAAAAATAAATTATGTAATATTTCTATTTCAATCCAATAAATATATTTAAGAAACCTGTTTTTAATTTTTGATTATAAAAGACTAAAATAAATATTTATTAAATTTTCCGGAGGATTATTGAATTATGGCCACTCAATTATCAGCAATAATGAGATCAATCAATAGAGATCTAAATGAACCCTTAAATATATTATCCGCACCAACACATGAGAGATATCAATCAAACTTAGCAAAAACTGGACATAATTTTTATCTTATGCAACATGAAACTTTTGTAGATTGGAAAACGCATCATGCACCTTTGCCAGATAATCATGTTTTACTTTCTGGAGAAGAAGATCAATTAAAAACAGACATACAATTTGATTTGATATTAAGTCAAAATAAATTTTCACAATTACAAGTATTTAGTCAAGTGCAATCTGTGTTTCAATGCCCTATGATTTCATTAGAACATACTATATGTGGAGATTGGACAGATAAACGCAAACAAGTTTTTACTAACATGAAAGCCGATGTTAATATTTTCATTTCTGATTATTCTCGTAAGGCTTGGGATTTTGATGAATCTAACGGCGTAGTAATTCATCATGGGGTAGATACAAAACAATTCATAGGTCCGTGGAACGGTGAAGATCAACGGATATTAACTGTCGCAAATGATTATATTTCGAGAAATTGGTGCC
>JADFPY010000348.1 GCA_022562085.1 candidate division KSB1 bacterium
GCTTGGCAGCAGATAAAACCAGACCGCAAGACGTCTGAAAGCCCAGGTGAATACCCTTAGTAAGGGGTATGCCTGGGTTTTTTATTTTGTATGGAGGTAAAAGATGGACAAATTGCTGACTGTGGCAGAAGTAGCTGATTTTTTGGGTTGTAGTGAAAGCTGGTTAAACAAGGTGCGATGGAAAGGAGACGGGCCTCATTATGTAAAAAATGGGCCGAAAAGTAATGTATCGTATTGATGATGTTCAGGCATGGCTTGAGGAACATCGTTTCAGAAGTACGGTGGAGTATTCAGTCAATACCCAATCTACCTAAGGGTAATAGAACATATATATTCTTGGTTAACAATCCTAAATCTTTCTATGGCAAAAAAACGAATACTTACAACTGGTTTTTCAATGCATACAGCAGATAAATTTGCATGCATACCAAAAAAGCTAATATTTGATTGTCCAATGCAAGAATTGCGTGCTGATGGATTACATTGGCTTCTGCTCATTTATTTATCTGCTAAAGCCGGGATGCAAGATAGCCGTGCTACCCTGAATACAAAGACAGATCTTGCTAGTTTATTGAGACATTCTCACCACTTAAAACCTGATGGAAATACTATTAAAAATGCAATCTCAACACTTGAGGATCTTGAGAAAATGGGCTTATTGCATATTAGTGTTGAAAGCGAAGGTAGGCTGGTTATTCATTTTGCACATTAAGTTATACGTAAACATAAGCAAGCATGGCTGAAGGTTGATATAAAAAAAGCTGA
Source organism: candidate division KSB1 bacterium (assembly GCA_022562085.1). Taxonomy (NCBI): domain Bacteria; kingdom Pseudomonadati; species Candidatus Zhuqueibacterota bacterium. The sequence continues at coordinate 766 of JADFPY010000348.1, forward strand.
AATTTTACGTTCAAATGCTGCCCTCCAGTTATGGATGCTGCTTGAAGGTCAACCTGTTAAATCTGGTGAATCTGGTAGACGCATCAAAAGAGGTATTGAGGGGTGGTACGTTTCAACATTAGGTAAAAAGCTCGGACTAAGTTTTTCGCATGACAGCAGGCGAGTAATTAAATGGGTAAGAAAACGAATTAAGTTAATTAATAAATTGCCATTCACTCGTGGTTGTAGTGAGTATGAGCACTATGCATATGGTCGCCCGTATAAAATTGATATTATGTCAAATGACAGGACTGTACAGCTTAGCAGTATCGGGAAATTACTTACGTGATAGAAGTAGTTATTAGGTACGTGATGATAATAGTAATTTATACGTGATAAAAATAGCTTTTATTACGTGGTCAAAGTAAATTGATGAATTGCTGAGAGCAGTAGCTGTTGGGCCTTTCCGTGGTATTTTAAAAAGACATATAAGACTTTATAAAAAAAGATATAAAAGAATAATTATAAGATAATAAATAACACCCACTCCATGCAGCCCATTTACGCCCTGCGGGCGTTCTGTCCAGTGTAATTCGACACTCCGCTTATGCTTCGTGTCTTGTTCTCCGTACAGATTTCTTTTATTCCATTTCTTTTTTATTGGTGGGATTTTGTTTGTACCTGCTTAAAATCATGGGAGCGGGGGACACAAAGTATTTATTTAGTTTTTTTATTTTTCTACTCAAGTGGACGAACCCAAACCAGGGGAGAAACCGTTGTTGTCGGCGCACTGGTCTACAATTACAAAGGCCTGGAGTCCGGTGCTGACGGTGACCTTGAACAGGCCAAAGTCAATTTCGAGCGCGCCTTAAACTATATGCCCTACTTTGCACGCAGCTTGGTCAACTTGAAAATTTGTAATGATGCCGAGGCCGGAATCATACCAAAAAAGCATGCGCTCCTACTCTTCAAATCTCTTAATAATTTTGGCTCAGAGGATTCAGCAGAGACACTTAAGCTTACCAACATTGTTTTAAATAAGAACCCCCAATACGTATTAATTTATCTTTTGCGAGCGCGAATTTACCGGAGGTTAAAACTTTTTGAAGAAGCCGAAGCCGATTATAATAAGGCTCTGGAACTTTCACCTGAGTTTGCGTTGACCCCTTATTTTCGCGGCAAGTTGTTTGCCAGCCGACAAAGGTATGGCCAGGCTATTTCAGATTTCAGCAGGACGATCGAGGTGGATGGTTCCTATGCGCCGGCTTTCCTGGAAAGAGGAATCGCACTTACTTCTATAGGTAAACACGACAAGGCCATCAAGGATTTTGAAGTTGCACTTCAGGCCTGGCCGAAATGGGCGGCGAATTTTAAAATTTTCGGAGCGTATCTTAACCGCGGCATGGCGAATATTAAGAATAAGCAGTACGACGCCGCATTATCGGATCTGAGCAGAGCCATTGAGCTGAATCCGAAGTTTGCCGAATCCTACCTCAACCGTGGAATTGCTTTTCAAAATCTCAATGAATTTGATAAAGCGATTTTAGATTTTAACTATGCCATCGACCTGGAGCCTGAATACGCGCTGGCTTATTATAATCGCGGTCACGTTTTTCGGACGAGGAGAAAATTTGATTTGGCAATAGCAGATTATTTAAAGACAGTGGAATTTGAACCGGGTCTTAAGCAGGCGCATTACACACTCGGCGAACTTTATATCAAACAACAAGAATTCGACAATTGCCTCCCTCACTTTGCAAGAGTGATAGAACTTGATCCGGGGAACTACTGGGCAAATTATTGGCAAGCGCTGGCCTTCGAGAAAACAGAGAATTATCCGGAAGCGATAAATTCCTACACCACATTTCTGGAAAAAGCGCCGGCGGAACACAAAAATCATAAAATATTTGCACGGCAGAGGGTGAAGAGATTGACTGAGTTTGCAACGAAATAACCTATTTTGTGCCACGGATATTCACGGCGCGGGCAAAGCCGCCACCAAAAGATAGCTATAACTAAAAAAAATATTTAGCCACGGATTGACACTGATGAACACGGATTTCTTAACAATTCTATAGGAATCGTACTGCTTCAGGGAAAATGCCGAATTTCATCAAAGTGGTAAATGATGAAAAATCCTTGGAAAAGTTAAAAGCGCAACACAAAAAGACCATAATCCGTGTTTAATCAGTGAAAATCAGTGGCTTATAAAAACTGTGCTAAAAAAACACAAGGTGATCTTCGGTGTTTAAATTTTAATTTTTCATTTGAATCACGTTACTTGATTTTTTCGAAATAGTTTTGCAACTTGTCCAGGTATTTCCCACCTACTTTCTTATAAGAGATTAAAATTCAGGAGGAGTCAAATGGCTCACACTTTTGATGAACTCAAACATAGTACATTAGCACAGCTTAAAGAGATCGCCAAGGAGATGGATCACGAAGCGGTAGAAGGCTTCACTCAGATGAACAAAGATCATCTGTTGCAGGCGCTCTGCAAGGCCCTTGGTATAGAGATGCATGTGCACCACGAAGTGGTTGGAATTGATAAGTCGAGTATTAAAAAGCAAATCAAAGAGTTGAAAGTCGAGCGGGACAAAGCCTTGGAAGCGCACGATCATAAGCAGCTCAAAAATGTCCGCCGCCAAATCAAGAAACTTAAACACAAAATCCGCCGGGCAACAGTTTAAATACTCCTCCGCTGCGAAGCCAAATTCAATTATGAAGCTATTCTTTCTGATTGCTCTTCTTTCTTTTGTGAACACGGTTTCATCTGAGTCCAATGCGGTAACCGTCACTTATGTTGCCAATGAAGGGGTTCTGATTCAAAGTGGCAGCAAGCAGGTTTTGATCGACGCTTTGCACAAGCCTTACCTTTCTGAGTACCTGGCGACTCCTCAAAAAATTCTTCACACCATGATGGCCAATCGCCCCCCTTTTGAGGATATTGAACTACTTCTGGTTTCTCATATTCATGGTGACCACTTCAACGCCGAACTAGTGGGCGAATATCTTCAGGTTTCCAAAACAACGCGTCTGTTTACCACACTTCAGGCGAAGTCGCAGCTTGCAAACACCTTTTCCGGTTTCGCAAATATTACTGACAAAACTCAGGTCATTCGATACCACGCTGAGATGGATACCTCCTTTTCGGCAAAAGGAATCCAGGTGAGGATGGTGCGAATCGCGCATGGGGGCGGGAGAGGGTCGGCAATGCAAAATGTTGGCCATATTGTCGAACTGGGTGGTCTAAAATTCCTACATATTGGCGATCCGTCTTATGGTAAAATAGATTTTGAGCGCTTACAACTTTTCAGGGATAAAATCGATGTTGCCATTTTACCCTTCTGGTTTCTAACCGCCGCAAAGGGACGCGAAATAATTGATCAGCTAATCAAGCCTGCATATTTGATCGCAGTCCATGTGCCGCCAAAGGATGTTAATTCGATTACCCGGGAAATTGCTAAGTATTATCCGGAGGCAGTTGTTTTCAGCAAGCCAAATGAGCAGCAGCATTACAATAATGATATCGACTAAACTTCGAGATTGGACTCACTCTTGACCCAGAGCAATCCCGCCAACCTGCAATTATTTCAAAAACAGTATGAGAAACTCGCCGGAAAAGTATATTTGGCAAACAACGCCAAAGAAGCGGTGCAATTTATCGATAAAATTTTTACTGGTGCAAAAGTAACCAAAGTGGTTACGGCCCCCTTGCCTGATGACGTTTCCAAAAAGCTCAGGAAATTTCTTAAGAAATCAAAAATTTCTATCGTCGAACTTGATTTAAAAAATTCCGACATTCAAAATCAAATTAACGAAGCAGACGTTGGCATCAGCGCCGCCGAGTTTGCCATTGCTTCTATGGGCGCTCTGGTTGAAGTCACCACCGAGGACAGTTACCGGCTGGTCTCCTCGCTGCCGCGAGTGCATATTGCTTTCGTGAAAGCTTCACAAATTATCGGCCCTTTGGACGACGCTGCCCCGAGACTCCGCAACATTTACCATCGCCACAAAAGCAATTGTAACATCACTTTTATCTCAGGGCCGAGCCGCACCGCGGATATAGA
>JADFPY010000349.1 GCA_022562085.1 candidate division KSB1 bacterium
TTCTACAAGTATCACGGTGTCATCCCATGACAACTGCGTTGTGCCTCAAAATTATCTCTTAGATATTCGGATTTCCCCAATCTTTTGTCAAAAGTTTCTGCAAACCGGTTGATTGTGACTTACTTCTAAACTAACTAATTATACGGTTAATAGAAGAATGATGTAAAATGATCCAGAGAAGTGAGATATTAACTCGCGACCTAACGAATTACTGGGAGGATATTGCTAATACCTGGCAGGAGAATCGGCCACAGAAGCTGTGGCGCTGCCATAGCGACCAGGTTAATATTGACCTGCTTTCAGAGTGGTTGCCCTCAGTAGAGTATAAGCATGTGCTCAAGACCGACTTGTTTGATGAGGCCTGCAGTGAAGGAATAATTTCTTCTTTAACATTGCCGGTCAAAACTACTTTTGGTATCGATGTATCTTTCGCAACAGCTCGGTCAGCTAAAAAAAGTAACCCAAATTTACGGACGCTCAAAGCGGACACCCGGTCCTTACCAATTGCCGACAAAACATTTGATGTTATTATTTCCAATTCTACCCTGGATCATTTTAAATCATCTGATGAAATTCTCAGGGCTCTGAAGGAGCTTGAACGCATCCTCCGAACCGGGGGGCAACTTTTGCTGACTCTTGATAACGGTTTAAATCCGTTTGTGGCATTACGAAATGCGCTTCCTTTTAACCTACTTAATTCGCTTGGGATAGTACCCTATTATGTCGGGAAAACTTTCAGTCCCGATCGCTTGCGCGAGGCGCTCGAAAAATTGAATTTTGAAGTGGTTGAAGTTAGGGGTATTATGCACTTTCCCCGTTTTATTGCTGTGTTGATTGCCAGGATTCTTGAAAAGTATTCAAACAAATTTGTGCAGCACAAATTTTTGCGATATTTAATGGCTTTTGAACACCTTTCGAAATGGCCCACCCAATTGCTTACCGGTCAGTTCGTAGCGATAAAGGCGGTTAAAAGGTCCTGAGAACCACCAGGCACAAAATATGATGCAATTACTGGATAAACTCTATGGAAATGCTGTGGTTTTTTCTAACCTTAGAGCGCAACACAGAATTCCTTATTTTTCCGAAAAAAAATTACATGAACTTCGTGATAAGCGGCTTCGAAAAATTGTGCAATATGCGGCCACGACAGTTCCTTATTACCGCAGCCTTTTTCAAAGGGAGGGAATCGATCCTGGTAAGATAAGGACGGTTGCAGATCTCGATATGCTTCCTTTGGTAGATAAGCACGAACTGAGAAAAGACCCCTCTCGGTTCCTTTCCACTTCATCGCAAGGGAAAAACTCTATTGCTTTCTTAACCAGTGGTTCTACCGGACTGCCGCTGAATATCCATCACGATCCAAATTCCTTACTGGCCAATATCGCTTTTGGTGAGAGACAGCGGAAAGTGGTATCCGGGATTTGTGGTCGAACAGTTGGTTGTAAGGAGGCTCTTATCGGCTATGCTGGATGTGCATCAACGAAAGTCTGGGATTTTTATGAGAAGAAGACCTATATCCCACTTAGACCGCAGCGACTCTTAATTCCGATCTCAAAGACGGTGGAGTCTGTTGTGGAGGAGCTCAACCGTTTCCGGCCCAATGTACTCATAAGCTATGGTTCTTATCTGGAAGCTTTTTTTAAGACACTTGATTCGCTGGGAATAAGTGTGCATCTTCCTCAAGTGGTGCTTTACGGGGGGGATGCCATGACGAACGCTGGCAGAAATTTCATTGAAGAGAAATTCGGCGTCCCGGTTCTTTCAACCTACCAGGCCATGGAGTGCTTTAAGATAGGATTTTTCTGTGAAGCCAGAGAAAGTTTTCATTTGCATGAAGACCTTTGTCACGTTAAGATCGTGAATGCTGATGGAGAAAAAGTTGCCGACGATAAAAAAGGTGAAGTGGTAATTTCCAATCTGGTCAATCGCGGGACGGTTCTTTTAAACTACCGCCTTGGAGACATCGCCTCAATCTCCAGCCAGAAATGTTCCTGCGGTCGAACCCTTTCATTGTTATCCGATGTTGAGGGTCGTGTTGAGGATATTATCGTTCTTCCAGACGGACAGTTTGTACACCCAAGAGTCGTGTGGAGTATTTTTAAGCAGAAAAATGAAGTTTTGCAATACCAGCTCATCCAGCACGAGCCGCTGCGTTTTGAGTTGAAACTTGTTACCGCGGGTCAAGAAGCTCATCATGGATTTTTAAGGGGTATTCTTGCCGACCTGCGTGAAGTGTTAGGCCACTCCGCGATTATTGAAGCTGACTTTTATGACGAGTTGCCACGACAAAATGGAGGCAAATTCAGGTCAGTCATGTCATATTGTAAATCCAACGTAATTTGATAAGCATAGCAGGTGCATCATTGAAAGTATCTAATATTGAAAGAACATTTAGCAAATCTGTAGAAAATAAAGTGGCGAGAGAGACGAAGAACAATTTATACAAACGAGTTATCAAAGTATTCAAGGAGGAGGGCATCAGGAGCCTATGGTTCAAAATTTTGGGTGAGATTGTTTATCGTCGCTTGCTTCTCGTAACATTGCATCTCGATGAGCTAACAGAAAATGTGAAGATGGTTCTGCCGATAAAATTCTCTGTACTTAATCAGACAGACTTGGACGAATATCTTCGTTTTCGTCCCGATCAAACTGAATCTGAAATCAGCCGCCGCTTGCTGGCCGGACATTTGTGCTTTGTTGGCAGATATGAAGGTAGCATAGTTTACGCTTGCTGGGCTGTTCAGCAAGTCGCCCGAATTGACTATCTTGCGTTAGATCTTGGACTTGCTCCTGATGAAATCTATACCTATGACACTTTCACCTTATCTGGTTTCAGAGGTAAGAACATCTTTCCCGCCGGCATCGAATACACAGTAAGATATTTTCGTAAAGCCGGCTTTCGGAGACACGTAGGTTGTGTTCTGCCTGAGAACCGGCCAGCTGTACATGCGCTGTCGAAGACAGGTTATCAACGTTTCGGAGTGATTGGATATATAGGAAGAGGCCCGTTGAGGTGGAAATTCCGTCGACACTTCAAAACCTATTCATCATTAGTTTGAAAGTAATTTTAGAAACCTCATTAAGTATATCCTTGCATATTTAAATTTCCAGCCATATTTTAGACAACTCACACCTGCGAAATTCGCGATCACTAATTCAGTCCTCTCCTTGCTTTGCCTGCTCTGGTTCGGGAAGAAAGATTTTAATTAAAAGCTTGCTGCGTGAACCCGTTCTCGGGGTTGCATCTTACGTCAGAAGTTTTTACGAAACGAAAATAAGTTGTAAAATTCCGGCTCTGCTATCCGTCCAACGTCTACCGAGAATGTATGAGAAAACTAAAAGTTTCTGCACCGGGAAGAATTTGCCTGTTTGGAGAACACCAGGATTATCTAAAACTCCCGGTTATCACAGCAGCGATTAACTTAAGAGTGACACTATCCGGACATCCCAGAAATGACCGTGTGATTCACCTGAATTTGCCCGATATCGGCTCCGCAGAAAAATTCGGTCTGCCCGAAGATGGAGCGGAAGCCACCTATGCCGGAGAACGGGATACTTTCAAAAGTGTGTTGAATGTTGTCCGGCGTGCGGGAATCAAAATTGAAAATGGCTGTGAATGTACGGTGCGTGGCAAGATTCCCATTAACTCAGGTACCTCTTCTTCTTCCGCCCTCAATGTCGCCTGGGTAAAATTCTTGATTGAAGTGAACGGGGATTCAAATTCTACAGTTCAGGATCCGGAGAAAATAGCCCGGCTTGCTTACCTGGCAGAGGTAGAAGAATTTGGTGGACCCGGGGGCATGATGGATCAATATGCAACCGCTGTCGGAGGAGTTTTGTATATTGATTTTGTCGAACCGGTCAAGGTCGTGAAAATGAAAAATCAACTCGGAACATTTGTTTTGGGCGATTCCGGCGAACCGAAGGATACAAAACTTATTTTAAGCCGTAGCAGAGACGGTGTTCTTTCTGCCATCGAGGCTATCAAAAAAGAGGATCGAGAGTTTAACTTAAAAACGGTCTCATATGTATCTTTACAAATGTACAGTCAGTTTGTGACGAACTCGCAGTTTGAGCTTCTGACCAGCGCAATACTAAACCGGGATATGACCCTGACTGCATTCAACATTCTAAATAAGGCGCGCTTTGATCATCGTGAATTTGGCAAACTACTAACTGAGCACCAGCAAGTTTTGGATAAAAAGCTCAAAGTCAGTACTCCGAAAATTAATCACATGCTTAAAAATGCCATTGCAGCAGGTGCGGTTGGTGGCAAAATCAATGGTTCCGGAGGCGGAGGGTGTATGTTTGTTTATGCGCCCGAAAATCCGGACGAAATCGTTAAGGTTATTGAAAAAGCGGGCGGCAAGGCGTACATTGTAATCGTCGATGGCGGAGTTAGGATAGAATAAGTTCAATTTTTAAGGGTGTAGATTCGATTTTAGGTAGCAGCAATATGTCACCCCCTTCGACAAGCTCAGGGCAGGCTCTAGGGGGTTTTGAGGTTTAGGATGGACATTTTTCTATAAATATTCCACGCCGTCGAATACGGGGTTGTCAACAAAAACAGTCGGCTCTTTTGCCAGATCACCCCAGAGGGGTGACATGTTTATAGCAAATCGGGGTATAATGAAGACCAGAAACCCCGTAGGGGTGACATATTCTGAGAATACATTTACGTAAAATAAAACCTGCAGCCATTTTTAATTTTTAATATCGAAAGAATCGCGGGAGGAAACCTTACAGAATGCAGACCATTGATTGGCGGATTGTGCTCTGCTTTTTCCTGCTATACCTGCTCAT
>JADFPY010000350.1 GCA_022562085.1 candidate division KSB1 bacterium
AAAATTAGGAAACCGATTCTAGTTCAAGCAAGTGACCTGTTTTAACGAATATTATTGTTTCTTCTTCAACGAATGGGAAATGTGTCGATAAATGAGGGCTTCTAATCCATGTTCCTTTTGGATAGCGACCATGTTCATCAATAAACTCACCCTTTAAAACAAAAATTTCTTCTCCACCATGGTGACTATGGTCTAAAAATCTCGCGCCCTTCGGCCACTTCACAAGGGCCGCATTTTCTGTTAGCGGCTTTACTTCAAGGTCTCCATAACCCGGATGCCAGCTTGTTTTGTTGGTATCAATTACTACTTGCTTTTTATCTTTAAGGTCCATTTGATTTAACTTAACAAATATCTTGCACCCCTTTTTGCTAAATGGTGCATGTGAAGTTCCAGGGGGATTTCTAATATATGTTCCTGCTGGATAATCTCCATTTTCGTCTGAAAAAATCCCCTCTAATACAAATATTTCTTCACCAAGTGGGTGAGAGTGACTCTGGAAAGCTGCACCAGCAATGTATTCAACAATTGAAGTTGTTCGTCCTGATTCTGCGTCTTCTCTTTCAAGTGGAATTCTATTTACTCCACCTGCAGGAGAACTTATAAAGATTTCCTTAGTCGTATTTATCATCACTTTCTTAGATAAATCCATATTGTAGTTTTCCATGTTAATCTCCGATTTTATTTAAATATTATAATGATGGTCCGCTAATTACCACCTGGTTTAAGTTAGAGTAGCCCCGAGAGGAATCGAACCTCTATCTAAACTTTAGGAGGCGTCTATTGCTGCAAATGTAGACAATTCCTATGGGACAAAGGTAAGTTGCAATGAGGTCATTTGAAATGGACAAAATCGACTAAAGTTGGTAAATTTCAGTCGATGGACTTTCTAAATGCTGTGGGAGAACATTTAACGTGTTTTTTGAAATACTTGATAAAGTAATAAGGGTCACGAAACCCTAAATCGAAGCCAATTTGATTTATGTATGCATTTGTATGTGTTAGCTTTCTTTTAGCTTCAAGAATAATTCTATCAGCAATTTCGTGGGACACTGTTTTTCCCATTTCAGTTTTGATTACTGTGTTAAGCGTTTTTGTTGAAATGGCAAGTTCATCTGCATAATTAGAGACAGACCAATTTTTATGGAAATTATTTTCTAAAAGGTCTCGAAATTTTAAATAGATAGCATTTTTATTGGATTTATTGTTGTGGGTTTTGATGTTTTTTCTTTTTTCTCGTTCAATAACTAAAAGTAAAGCCTTTAATAAATTGGAAAGAATAGTATTGTTGCCAAATTCGCCTGTATACTTCAGTTCGTTCTCAATTTGGTGGAAATAACTTACTATTTGATGTTCAAGTCTTTTCGGGATTTGGTAATATGGCTCTTCACTATTATTGAAAATATTGTAGGTCAGAAAAAAATTGATGTCAGTCTCATTGCTTATTATGAATGACTCGTTAAAATGGATTTGGGAACCTCTATAGTCAGAGCGCTTTTCAAAGTAATGCACTTGATTCTTAGCAACAAAAAATAGTCTATTTTCCTTTATATCATAGCTTTCAAAATCAATAAAATGTTTGCCACTGTTATTTCTAAACCAAATAATTTGATAAAAACTATGGGTGTGAGGCTTTGATGCATCTTCGAAATACATTTTTTGATATTCTGCCAAATCATAAATATCAAACTGTCGTTTTTTAGGCTCGTCTCTTAAAAAGTGATATTTTTTGATTTGTTGTTCTGACATTGTTGTTATTTCAAGTTGTGCCTAACGAGCATCTCTGTAAGTTTTTTTCATTATGGATTTCATCACGAGACATCATTATCTCTAACTTTTTTGGGGAGATTTACGTCAGAAGATCAGAAAATATGACAAGTTAGTCAAGAAAAAATATGGCCCGCTGGTGAAAATCAAATTTTGGCTATGGCAGGTGTGTGACTTCACCATTTTCAATATAAAAAAAAGCTTACAAGGAATACAGGAAAACTCACCGCCACAGTCAGTTTTTACTGATTGAAAACTTCAGTCCTAAAAATGCGTAAAACAAAACATGCCTTACCGAAAAATCCAACCCCTCAAACAGTTACGGCCTTTTGTGGAAAGCATCTGGATTCAGGAAGACCTTAGAGATGCATCCATTGAGAATTTTAGACCCACCATCATTCTGCCTTCTGCAAAAATTGATTTGCTCTTTTTTTACCGCGACCCCTTCGTTCAAATTGAAAATGGACAAACAACTGTTCTGCCAAAGTTTTTTTTAATTGGTCAAAGAACCAAAGCAATTGAAGTCGCTGCTACCGGTCAAACCGGAATTATAATCTGCAGTTTTTATCCCTGGGGCGCGGCGCCATTCTTTCGTCTGCCCCTATATGAATTTAAGGACGGTTCAATTGAATTGAGCTCTTTTATGAATCCAATATCAATTCGTTCGCTTGAGAATCAAGTTTTAGAAGCGAGTAAAAATTCGGAACGTGTTAACATTCTGCAGAATTTCTTAGTTCAATTGCTAAAGTGTCCTGTACATGATAGCTTGGTTATGCAATCCACATTTAAAATCAATCAGGATAAAGGCAATGTTGAAATAAACAAATTATCAAAGATTTTTTGCTTAAGCAGGAGGCAATACATCAGGCGATTCAAGAATTCTGTCGGTATCAGTCCGAAGAAATTTGCAAATATCGTCCGCTTTCAAAAAGCTATTTATTTCCAACGAATGGGGCTTAGCTGGACAAGAATCGCCGATGAATGTGGCTATTACGATCAGCCGCATTTTATAAAAGAAATAAAGGCATTTTCCGGCTTCTCACCTCAGGAACTACTTTCCAGAAAGCCCCCAACCAAATTGATGAAGTATTTTAATCCGTCTCAGAGTTTGTCACATTTTTACAATACTATTTACCTTTAATTCCTTAAGTTCTACTAATTATAATAAATTCATCTTTAATTAGGGCTGTCCAAAAAGTCTCTTCTTATTGTCATTCCCGCGTAGGCGGGAATCTACAACTTGCTATGTTTCTGGATTCCTGCTGAGTTCATCCCTGCGAAGGCAGGGGCAGGAATGACTTTATAGGGAAATAAAATGAGAAAGCCCCAAAGAAGAAGAAAAGGAGGTTTAAAATGTGGGTCTGTATTTTTACATTTATTCTGATTTTTACCTGCATCACAGACAGCTCAGCGCAATCCATTCCTTTTAGCTCTGACAAATGGGATATTAGCGCCAGAGAAAGCCGTGTTGAAAATTATTTTGGCCGCGAAAGCCTTTATCTGAAAGGCGGACAAGCCATGTTCAAGGATGCTGATTTTAAAAACGGAGTTATTGAGTTCGACATAGCTTTTAGCGGAGAACGCGGATTTATGGGAGTGATTTTTCGAGTTCAGGACAACAGAAATTTTGAGGACTTTTACATGCGGCCGCATCAATCCGGAAAACCTGATGCAAACCAATACACCCCGGTTTTCAATGGTGATTCGGGATGGCAACTCTATCACGGTGAGGGTTATGGAGCTGCCATAAAATACAACCTTAACAACTGGATGCCGGTGAAACTTGTCGTCTCCGGAAAGCGGGCGGAAATCTATATTATGGATATGGAATCACCGGCGCTGGTCACTCATGATCTGAAACGTGAAATTGCAGCCGGTAAAATTGGCTTTAAAGCAGGGAATCTTGCGCCGGCGCATTTTTCTAATTTCCGTTTCCAGAATATCGATAATCCCGAGCTCAAAGGCGTCCCTCCAAAAGTTGAGAAAGCCTCTGAGACCACAATACTGTCCTGGCAGGTCTCGAATAATTTTCCTGAAGAGTTTCTCGACCAGAAACACAAACTTTCCAAGCAGGACAAAGAAAGCCTAAGCTGGCAAAAATTCGCCTGCGAAGAAACCGGAGTAGCAAACCTGGCACGATTGCAAAGCCCTCGTGACGGCAAAAACACCGTTTTTGCAAAAGTGACACTCCACTCAGAGCATGAGCAAATCAAAAAAATCCAGTTCGGATTTAGTGATCGAATTAGAGTTTTCTTCAACGACCGTCTTCTTTACAGCGGAAACAATAATTACGCCTCAAGGGATTTTCGCTTCCTGGGAACTATCGGATTCTTTGACGAACTTTATCTGCCCTTAAAAAAAGGTGAGAATCAGCTTTGGATGGCCGTTTCAGAAGATTTTGGCGGCTGGGGTTTGTTGGCAAAGTTAGAAAACCTTGATGGTGTCAAAATCCAGGAGGGGATTCAACACTCTTCGAAATAAGTTGGAATATCAAACGACTTGCCAGAGACTTCCTTGTTCATCTTGATGGTTCTTCAAGAGATCCATCGAGGATGGTATCCTACATTTGAAATGTCACCATAAAGATCAGAACAACTATTGCGTTAAAGATCGCGAGAAGCAAATAAAAAGGAAACACGGTTTCCATTTTGAAGAGGGCATAGACAAATAAGTTGAATTTTACTTTGGATGATTGATATTGATGGCTGCCATAAAACAGCAAATCCGCGGAGGTTGCGACCTCCGATTCATCCGATAACCATAACTTTTCCAGTTCAGCAACACGAAGCTCCATTATTTTCATATGGCTTGCCTGCAAGCCTTCGATTATCCAAAACATAATCACCGGAAGCATTGTTAAGACGATACCCTGATAGTTTAGCAGAATGGCCTCATTGGAAGCGGTAAATATCATTGAGAGTAGCCAAACGGTCAGGCACCAACTTTTGGTGATGACTCGCTGGTTGTAATGCCTGTCAATCGTCCTGTAGTGTTGCTCATTAACCCCTTGTAATCGATCTTTAT
>JADFPY010000351.1 GCA_022562085.1 candidate division KSB1 bacterium
TGGCGCGCCCGTCGCGCAAGGCTTTGACTTCAGTGCCGGCAAGCACAATTCCGGCTTCCATGGTATCGAGCACCTGGTATTCATGACGTGCTTTTCGATTGGTTGTGATTACCTTTTCACCCATGGTGAAAATTAATGGTTTTGATGGCAAAAGTCAATACTTTACAAGCTAACAAATTCTTTAGAAATAAAAAAAGCCCCAAGGCATTGGGGCTCAAAAGACTCTTAAATAACAATCAAAAAAAACTATATATTATCTCAAATTTTACTTATGCCTTCAATTGCTTTACGAGCAGTCTCCTGTGCAATCTTTACATTATCCAGAGTGATTTTTGCATTTTCCTTGTAGTCCGCCTCAACTCGTAAACGCCACAAACGATTTAGATATGAACTTATTTGCTTTCTTCTTTACTTGAAGAATAGGCATAAGAATTTCTAACCATTAGATGTTTACTATGTGATTCTAAAGGTATGCCTCTACTTTTACGCTCGTTATATGCGATTCCAAAAACTCCATAATATGCGCGGCTAAGTGCCGTCCGCAAATATGCTTCCTCTAGTTGTTTCTTTCTTTTATGAGTTATAAATTCATCAACTAATTGAATAAATAGTTTCCAATCAAAGCCCATTGTTGGCCTATATTTAAATTTAAGCTATTTCGATATCAATTTCGAGATTTTGTCTAATGTCAGCGTCGATATCTAGCCACCATTCTTGATCAAATTTATCTAATAGCGAAAGCGATTCTTCCGGTGATCGATTAGTCTTAACAATGACAAAAAGTTGCTCAACCATTTCGTCGGGATCCTTTTGAAATTCTAAATGGATATTGATGACACTCTCTCCAAATATTCTCTTTAGCTCGTGATGAGCCTCGTAAAGTGTATCAAAAAGATAATCATTACTAAATAGAAACTTTCGAATTTCAATTGGATCATTAAAAATATAGAACTCTTGAAGAAACTCGATTTTTGACTCTATGAATCTAATCTTTCTATTAAACCTAATCGTTTAAGTCCCTTAGGTTTTACAACATCGACATACAATTTTAAATTCTTAAGAATTAGCGGTTTGAAATTATCCCATGAAGAATAAGGTTTTAGATGGTTTACCGTAAAAATATTACGAGAAATTTGCAATAGTGCGGAATTATCAGGCCTAATAAATTGCATACGTTGTGAAGCACTAATTTGTGGTTTTACCCCATCCTTTAAAGCCTTAATATCGGCTATAAATTCTACTCGCTCCTTTTTCTCTGGAAATTCTTTTCTCACCTTTTCATACATTAGGCCTGGAACAGTGATATCCCAAGGTTGGCCTGGAACAAACTGAAACTCAATTAATGCTTCAACGATCGGAGGTTTTGGGTATTTTCGTTTCAAATGCTTCTTATCTCACTATTTTTATTCTTAAGATCGTCTAATAAAATTAGAAACTTGATATATGTACTTTTCTCTCACTTAGTTTTATTCCATATATTTAGATTGCCGAAGGGTTCTCAAAAAAGTAAAAACAAATGAATTGGAAAACAAGTAAATTTCTGAAATTAATTATTAGAACTCACAAAGTCAATATCGGCTTTTGAAAAAATCTTGACTTTGTGCCCTTTAATATTTACCTTTTATTTCGCTTCATAGTGAGCGTGAACTACGCCGAAGTGGTGAAACTGGCAGACGCGCACGGTTCAGGGCCGTGTGGGAGCAATCCCGTGTGGGTTCGAATCCCACCTTCGGCACCAGGTCATCCTTACCCATCACTTTCTGATGTCTCTTGGAAGGTGATGCTTATGAATGAAATCCAACCTCAAACACTTTCATGGAGGACACCATGCCTACCTTTATTCGCTTAATCAATCTCACAGAGCAAGGCGCAAGAAACATCAAGAACCTTTCTAAAATGATAGACCTCGCTCAAAATGCCATGAGAAAGCATAATACAAAAGTCCTGAACTTATATACCACTCTGGGTAATTACGACCTGGTGGCGATCATCGAGTCGCCAAATGCAATGGCTGCCGCGAAAGTAAGCGCTGAAATAGCCTCACAGGGAAATTTCCGTGCCGAGACTTTGCCCGCTGTCACCACAGAGGAATTTATTGAAGGCGGAACTGAAGAGGAATATTAGCAGTTACGATTTGAGTTGTCGTTGGCGCCTGGCCTCGAAAAAAAGCAGGGCCGCCGCGACGGAAGCATTCAATGAATTCATTTTGCCAAACATCGGGATGCTCACCAGAAAATCACAATTCTCTTTTACCAGCCTGTGTATGCCGCGCCCCTCAGCTCCGATCACAATAGCAAGGGGCCCCGACAAATCCGCTTCAGTAAAACTTTGACCTGCATTTTGATCGGTGCCTGCAATCCAGATGTTCTTTTTTTTAAGGGTATCGATAGTATAGTTGAGATTCGAGACCTGCGCCGTCAGGACAAAATTGGACGCTCCCGCTGAGGTTTTAGCAACCGTTGAGGTGAGACTTACCGATCTTCTTTTGGGCAAAATAATACCGTGCAACCCGGCACCATCCGCACTTCGAATGATAGCCCCCAGGTTATGCGGGTCTTCAATTCCGTCGAGAAGAGCCAGCAGAGGAGGTTCATTCAATTCCTTGCTTGTGTTGAGAATCTCCTCTACGGATGCATAAGAATGTGATTTAACAAAAGCAATTATTCCCTGGGTATTAAAATTTTTAGCCCGTTCCCCTAATTTTTGCTTTGAGATACGTTCAACAGTCACATTGTTCCTTCTTGCCAAAGCAGTTATTTCGGATATTATCTGACCTTTTATTTCCTCGGCAATTAGAATTTTTTCGACCATCTTTCCGGACCCCAAAGCCTCGATCACAGGATTGCGGCCGTATATGATTTCTGACATTAACTTTTTCATTTTTTAAATAGGCTATGAATTTTACAAATTTTAATCTCTCAACGCAATGAAATTCTAAAATGGTTGAAAATTGGCTATCCTGAATTTCCTTGACTTTGGTGTAAAATTTATTTAAAATTTTGTACCCTCAATTCAATCCACAAAATCGGGGAAAATGTTCCGTGGTAAACGTTAAAGTAAGCCGGGTCATTAACGGAGATCCTAAGAAAATCTGGGACCTCATTAATCAAGTTGAACGATTCCCGGAATGGATGCCAGGCATCACAGAAGCCCGCGTCACGACAAAACCAAAAAACAAGAAAACCGGCCTTGGGCGACAACAGTTGCTTAAAACAGATATTAATTTAGGCAAAGGCGAGACGCTTCAGCAAGTTATCGCCTGGGAGCCCCCGAATAAAATTACCTGGCAGCATTTGAAGGATGTAATTGACGGCAAAGAATTCAATCATGCCAAGGAAATCAAGACAACTCTGTCAATTACAAATAGCGAGGGAGAGATTACCATCCGGATGGTTGGTTCCTGGCAGCCCGTTGGGGTTTCTGGTCAGCTCATGTCACGCATGATGAAACGAACCGTCACCAAGAATTTTAAACAAGCCTTAAAAAACTTAGAAAAAATAATCAAAAAAAAACATGCCTGAGAGCTCCTTTTTATCAACCTGAAGGTACCCACCCGTCACTTTACTAATTTTGGAAGTTTGGCAAAGTTGAATCCCTCTACTGAATAAAAAGCATCTTCGTCGTTTTCCTAAACGCATCTGTTTCGATGCGATAGAAATAAACCCCACTAGCGACCAGGCGGCCGGAATTATCCCGGCCATTCCAGAAGGTTTGCTGCTCACCTTGAAGTTGTTCTCCATCGAAGAGAACCCGAACCTCACGACCCAGCGTGTCAAAAACTTTCAAGCGCACATATGTTTTTTCAGGGAGTGAGTAACGGATTGTCGTATTCGGATTAAAAGGATTTGGGTAGTTTTGCTCGATTGAATAAGAAGCAGGGATAACTGATTTCTGCTCATCAACACTCGTAACAGAATTCACTACGATATCAAACGTCTTTGACTCTCCCTCTTCAGCCATAAACGTAACCGTGGTCGTGTCGTAAGATGGACGATGGGCCAGAATCGTGAATAATCCCGGATCAGGAAATCCTAATTTGTAATTACCCTCCGCATCGGAAGTGGTACTTTGTTCGAGTTCTGTGACTTCAATAGTAACGTCAGAAACAGGCTGGCCGGTTTGGGAATCCAAAACCCGGCCGTTCAGGCGGCTGGCACGTCTGCCATTAAAGGAAACCACGAAGAGGCCAAAGACCTCGTCAGTGGCATAAATATAACCCGATGAAGTAAACGGAAAAGCGCCCCAGTTGCCTACAAATCCACCCTGGTTGCCAGGAAACGTATCGTAATATCCGACTTCAACTAAATTAGTGGGATCCGAAATATCGACGATGCGAAGACCGTCGCCATAATGAGAAATGTAGGCATAATCTCCCAAAATGTGAGTGTTATGCGCCAAAAGACTGGAAGTGGATAAATATTCGCTAACAAGTTCCGCATTAAACGGATCTCTGATATCCCACATCTTGACCGTCAAACCCGTTCTCTCCTGAGTTGTCATGACATACTTACCATCCTCGGTGATCCAGGCGTTATGTACATTGGGGCCCGGGAGAATTTCCGTGATTTGTACCGGTGCAGACTTATCACCGACGTCGAGAATTACCAGGCTACCCCTATTGAATGCGCTACCAAACAGGGTATCATTTCTGACATAAACATCATGGAAGTAATGTCCAGTCCACTCACCCACTTTGACGGGCGCTTCCGGATTTGCGAGGTCTAAAATATCGGCGCCACCTGCGGCGTTTGAACCGGAGATATATGC
>JADFPY010000352.1 GCA_022562085.1 candidate division KSB1 bacterium
AATGAACCGGGCCATAAACCGGAAGAATGGATTGTAGATTTCGCCATTTTCCGTGACGGTCAGCATTGTTCCACCTTCTGTCGAGATTAATTCATACGTCCATGTGCCACCGAACGGCAGGTTTTCATCAGCAATTGTTGTGACCATCCGCTTGGGTTGGCTAAATTCTGTGATTTCATAAGTCATGGAACCAAAATCGCTCAGTTCTTTCCAAACCGCGTGACCATTCCGGTCGGGCAATTGTTCCATGGATTTAAGCTCCTCACGCCAGGTTGGCGCGGCTGCAAAGTCCGTTATGGTATTCCAAACTTCTTCAGATGACTTATTGAATTTAGCCGACCGCGTGGCAACATGACCTTCCGGAAGCATTGAGCCGACAACCCAGACAATGGCCACGAGTCCAGCCAAAACCCCGAGAATAATCAACACCCACTTCATATGTCCTCCGATTTGTCTAAGATATTTTACTAAATTTTGATTGTTGGATTTGCGGAAAGTAGAACTTCCTATACTCATATATTAAATTTATTTTGATTTGTCAAATGAAAATTGATCGAAAGGGCATTTTTTGCCTGGCGGGAGACAAGGTTAAAATGAAGGGAGAATTTTATTTACGAGGTTTTCTAGTCTTTTTTACATTTTTGTAGGGAACAGGCAATGCCTGTTCCCTACCGGGTCGCTTATTAACTCGTCATTATTTCTTGAAATCCAAAGGCAAACCACCGGTAAAATAGTCGATATGTGATGCAGGGAATCTCTCAAATACCAAAAAGTAAGTTCAACGACCCTTTGCGGGAGGACCGAGCCTCCACCAAGCCCAAAACAGGCAGAGCGGAGGCACCACGTTCAGAGCCATCGAAGCATGGAAGCCGGCGAAACCGATCGCCCAGAGCACGTCTGCCGAGGCGATCGCCCCCTAAAGGAGAAGCGCAGGGCGGGTCCCTTGACCTGACTTTACCACGGCTCCAATGACAATGCCGCCGATCAGTAGCGTATGCCATCCCAAAAAGATCCATGCTCCTACCAGTGCCCGCGGCGTAAGCGGCTCCGGAATCGAGACGCCGGCTAGCGAAGAGGCTACCTGAGTCGCGCTTAACCCCTGGAGCAGACCCGCCAAGATGAGCATGCAGCCTCCAACGAGCGCAGGTGCGCGCCATTTGGTATCCGTGTTGTTACCTCCCTTTTCGAAGACCGAGCGAGATTAATAGCAATTAATTTTGTTAAACGCTCAAAACTTTTTGACTGGAATGCCGCAGAAACCAAAAAGTCAGCGCTCCCTGACCTATCAGTAGCATATTTATGGGAAAGAGATAATACTCAAAGTCGCCGGTGGTCTGACCGAGGTAAAACGCATGTAATGTTCCAAAGATTCCAAGAACCACCAGCCCAATCGAACAAAAAGACAGAAATTGTCGCAGATTGTTTTTGGAGCTTTTCAAGCGAACCACTGACCAGGTTAAAACTCCAACAAGTATAATAAACACAGAAACCAGAACTCTGGAAATATTCCAGAGAGCTGACCCGTCCGGGGACATAAAAACAAAGACGCTATTTAGGACGGCAATTAAAGAAGTGAAAATGGCTAAAATCAGCAATAATATGTTGATCATGTCAAACTCCATTTTTTAGTAAGAAATTGCAACCAGCGGCTTCTGCCGCCGGTCTATTGCATAAATAACGACGGAAATTAAAACGAATAAAAAGATTAGGACCTAAAATCTATATTTGACTGCTTATTTTAGGCTTTTATCAGGTTTTTCTTGAGTCGTGACAATTGAAAACCAATCAATGCTCCGAGTTACATACATAACGATCGCAAGAATAATAAAGAGGCCTATGCTTCCCATTAAGAGGGCGAAGTCTTGTAATTGTAAAACAACATATAAAAGTCCATATAATACCGTCAATAGTGCTCCAATGATTATTGTTTGGAGATTGCTCTTTAATACAGTTTTCGTATATGCAGTTATCAGTGTTACAATTCCTAGACTTGCAATTAGATAGGCATATTTAAATGCAACGTGTTCGGAAAATGATAGAAGCAAAGTATAAAAAACAAGCAAAGCAAAACCTATGAGAATATATTGAATCGGATGTATGATTTTTCTGTTTAAAAGTTCAATTAGGAAAAAAGATAAGAACGTAAGCGCAATAAACATGATAGCATATTTAGACATCCGCATTGTCTTTTGATACTCGTCAACTGGTATATATAGGTTTACTCCAAAATTTGAGTTTGTAGGGTTATATTGGTCTCCAATCCAATATTGAGGGTAATTTCGGTTTAAATGAAATATCTGCCACTTGGCTTTGAAACCATTCGAAAGGACATCATAGGTTTCGGGCAGAAAGTTACCTGTAAAACTTGGGTTTTGCCAGGTTGATGAAATATCAACTTGAGTTATTTTTCCAATGGGTGAAAACATTAAGCTCGAACTACCATTTAGATTTATGGCAGACGAAAATTTAAACTTATCATTAAAATTTTTATCGAAGCCTGGTTTAATGCTGATTCCTGATGCCAAAATATCGGTTGATTGGATGCTTGGGGTTGCATCATATTCTTTTTGATTCCACTTGATTTTTATTAAATTTTTGATGCCTTTCATATCAGAAATCCCGATGGCTATAAATGCATCATTCCATATCAATCGATCTGCCGGGATACCCAATCGTTCTACCCCGGCAATCGAAAAATTACCTTCAATTTGCAATTGTGCATTATACAATGCAACCTCATAGATTCCCCGGTATCTAATATCAGGGTTAATTGAAGCCTTAATCATTAGTTCATCCGGCAGAAAATGAATATATTTTGTTTTAGAGGTGTCTCTGAATGGAATACTTAGGATTGGTCCAGTTAATATTTGAGATCCTCCCCACTTTTGGCTGACTTCCTTTATAGCATTATCACGCCTGTCTTGCCTTTCAATAATAAGAGATTGGATCATATGTGCCGGTATCAAAAGTACAAGTGATAGGAGTCCGATAATAGTCAGTCTGAAACTTAGTGATTGCTTTATTCGATGTAGATTGTCCATGACGCATTGCCTCCAATTTATTTTCTTAAAATTTTAACGAATTCAAAATTCTCTGCTGAATTTCATCCAACTCCTCATTGTCGGTGCGAAACTCCAAGCCGAGATATTCATCCTGATGATCAACCACATAAGAGATCGTTCGCATATAAAAAATGGCGTCATAATGATTATAGACATATTTTAGACCGTTCCGGCCACCAAGTTCGATGCTTTTTTCCGGTTGATGTCCGAACCAGAGGCCGTGTTTTTTTCCCTGGTGCTCATCCGTGAATCGCAAGCTGAGCACCGGGTGGCCGCCGTACCGAAACAGGGTTCCGTGGGCATTCCGGTTTTCATCGACAGTGTAAATATCCGGGTAGCTCAAAGAGACTTTCATATCTTCATTTGAGTATATTTTCCAGTTTACGTCGCTGATTTCGGGATTTTCAGGCGCCCGGGACCGGCAGCCCAAAGTCAAAATAAAGCCGAGTAAAATTGCTGTGAGGACGCTTGCAAGTCGAATAAAAGATGGATTTTTCATGGTTTCTCCTTTTTTTGGTTTGAGCTAATTTGCATTTAAACCTTGCAGGTCTCAAAGACCTGCAAGGTTTTTCTTCTCTCTATTAAAAATAACTTTGTAATGCAGAGCTTGAGGTCAAAAAAATACGAATCATAAAGTTGATTCGCTCTAAATGTTACCCCTGAAAAGCCGGCTTTACAGAGAACAATTGTGCAGACGCTTTTTCCTCAGAAGTTGAAACAGCTTGGGCGGCTTTTTTTAAAACCTCTTCTAACGCCTCTAAGTAATCGACAAAACTCTGACGGCCTTTTTCTGTCAAAGAAAGCCGGGTGCAGGGTTTATTTCCAATGAAGAATTTCTTAACCTTGATGACTTTGGCGTCTTGCAAGGACTTTAAGTGACTGCTGAGGTTGCCGAATGTCAGTTCGCATTCCTCCTTCAGCTCGTTGAATGTCAGGCCATCCACTTCTCTGCACAACGCCGACATGATAGCCAACCTGCTCGGTTCATGAAAGATTCGTTTCAAGCCAACATAAACGTTTTCGTTTTTAAGGGGCATAACTTTTTCCCTTCCTATTGAATAAATTCAAGACCGTTTGTATAAAAGAGCCTTCTAATTTATCGTCGTAGTGAAAAATAATTCCGCCTACCCACTCTCCTGTAAAAAAGACAATTCCCATCGGCCACGGATTCAGGAATTTGACGCTAGGTGCAAGCAAAAAATAGCTGCCGCACGCTAAGTAAAAAATGCCCACAACCCAATAGATTCGCGGCAGCACCTGACGTGTAGCCAGACAAGTTATGCCAAATAATGACATCCACATGCCGAATAATAACTGGACCTGGCCCACTTTTACCAAAGCAAACGTCAAAGTCCCGCCCACGAAAAGGGCCGGTAACGCTTCGAGGGCGGGTCTAAGTTTGCGGAAGTCGCGCTGCACATTTGGGTCAAAAAGAAACCAATGAATTAAAGCGCCATAGTTCAGAACGAAGCCGACTGCAAAAACCACTGCCCAGACGACGAGGTGGGCTTTAACTGTTTCGGGGTACCCGGAAATTGAGAGAAATACAGCCGCAATTAAAGCAACGGTTCCGGCAATGGCTCTAGCTCTGCCGGAATACCCTTTGAAACGCTGCTTGTCCAGAATATTCTTTTGTAAT
>JADFPY010000353.1 GCA_022562085.1 candidate division KSB1 bacterium
AGCGCGGATGAAAAATCCGAGATGGGCAAAATTCCGGGAAGCGTTTGCAGCGACCGCAGTAAGTCGGCTTCCGCCACTTGCGGCATTTGCTTGATTTGTCGAGGCGTCAGTTCAATTTTAGAAATCGGCTTCCGGAAAAGCCTTTCACTCGTGGTTAAGGCCTCGCCGGTTACCACCACTTTTTCCATTTGGATGTTACCGACTTCAAGACTTACAGTTACCACTTTCATGTCGCCCGGCGTTAAAATTAATTTTCGTTTAAACTGTTTGTAACCGATGTAATCCACAATCAGTATGCTCTCCCCCGCCGGAATTTTCGGGATGACGTAGTAACCGTTGAGATTTGTACTGCTGCCAAGGAGAGTGTTCTCGAGAAACACGTTGGCTCCGATAAGAGCTTCACCGTTCGAAGCGTCATAAATAAATCCGCTAACGCTAGCAGTTCGATTGGTTTGCGCAATAGCCATACTCGTTACAAAAGCGGCTAAAAATACGATTGATAATGTCCTGGACAATTTACCCTCCATGAATTGGTGAAATATTCCAACGATCTAACGACCAACTGTAACTAAAGTTTACAAATTTGTTGTTCCTTTCCGTTCTTTCATAATACACTTATGAACATGAATTACCCTGAAAGCAAAATTAGGGCCAATTTAAAAAATGAGTGTTAATGCGTTCTTACAGCTTGGAACAATGTGGATTTTTAAATTGCTACCTTCGCTGTAGATGTGAAGAAACGACGACAGGTGTAGCTTTTTTGCCACAAAGTAAAAAGACTGCGTGCAAGATATTCTCAAAAAAACTCCTGAAGAATAAAACTCAATTTCATGTTTTATATTGACACTGTTTGTTATCCTCTTAAATTGTTTCAAGATTTAGCACTGCCAATAAAATGAGGTTCATCAAAAATGGATACTTTAAATGAGTGGTTAAAACCGCCGGTCGTTTGGTTTGCAGTAGGAGTTCTTCTTTTACTTCTGGAATTTGCGAGTCCGGGGGTGATTATGTTATTTTTTGGAATCGGCGCCTGGCTGGTCGCGGTTCTATGCCTGTTTATTGATCTCTCTATCAATATGCAGCTTTCCATATTCATCCTTTCTTCTTTGTTACTGCTAATTTCTCTAAGAAAATGGTTCAAGAGTTTGCTTCAAGGCCGCTTCGAATCCAACGAGGCAGGTGAAGAAGTCTTGAGCGAATTTGTCGGCAAGAAAGCCGTTGTTACCCGGGAAATAACAGCAACCGGCGGGAAGGTTGAATTTCAAGGCAGCCACTGGGGTGCTGAAGCAGGTACGGTTATCCCGCAGGGAGCGGCCGTTGAGATAGTTGGCCGAAATAATATTACACTGATTGTTAAACCATTAACGTAAGGGAGGTTCATCATGGAAGCAGGTACGGTTTTTTTAATTGGACTTATCATTGTTGTATTGGTTGCATTCTTTAAAACAATTCGAATTGTCCCGCAAAGATCGGCTTTTATTGTGGAGCGGCTTGGTAAATACCGGACAACTTTAGGAGCAGGATTTCATATTCTTATCCCTTTTTTAGATCAAGTCTCTTACAAACATACCCTTAAAGAACAGGCGATCGATGTTCCGCCGCAAACTTGTATCACTCGAGACAATATTTCAGTTGAAGTGGACGGTATTCTTTATTTGCAGGTAACCGACCCCAAAAATGCTTCTTACGGCATCAACGATTATCAGTTTGCTTCGATGCAACTGGCACAAACTACCATGAGAAGTGTAGTTGGTAAACTTGAACTGGACAGGACGTTTGAGGAAAGGGAGACAATTAATTTAGCAGTTGTCGGTGCGGTCGATAAAGCTTCAGACCCATGGGGTGTAAAGGTGACCCGCTACGAGATTAAAAATATTGTTCCGCCGCAAAGCATCAAAGACGCGATGGAAAAACAGATGCGTGCCGAGCGTGAGAAACGCGCCATGATCGCTGAATCGGAAGGAGAGAAACAAGCCAAAATAAACGTGGCGGAAGGTGACAAGCAAGAGTTGATTGCCCGTTCGGAAGGTGAAAAGCAAAAAAGAATCAATGAAGCCGAGGGCAGCGCTGCCGAGATTGAAAAAGTTGCGGAAGCCACAGCGAAAGGGATTCGGGAAATTGCTTCGGCCATCAATGAAAAAGGCGGTATGGATGCAGTAAATCTTCGCGTCGCCGAGCAATATATCGGTGAGTTTGGCAAACTGGCCAAGACCAATAATTCTTTGATCATTCCTTCCAACCTTGCCGACATGTCCGGCATGATTGCGTCGGCAATGACGGTCATTAAGAATCAAACAAACGATAAGAAGTAATTGCAACTCAAATTTTCCTACCTCTTGGGATAGCCCGGCGGCCTGCGCCGCTGGGCATATTTAATACTCTCACCATATTTTAATTGCACTCCAACCTGACAATTTTTATATTAACCTGCATTATTCATGAACCTGCGTTTTAGGTACAAAACAACAATAGCAACCTGTCAAAAGTAGAGATGACATAGTTTGTAGTTCACGCTTTAGCGTGCTCATTGGGGGGCTGTCCAAAAGGACCGTGTACCTGTCATTTCGAGCGAAGCGAGAAATCTGTTAGGGCAGAGGAATACGGTTTAAGCAATTGTTTTCTTGAAACTTAATAATAGAGTTTTGACAGATTCCTCCCTTCGGTCGGAATGACATTTTTGGGCTTTTGACAACCTCTTCCCCTTACCACCTAACAAAGTTCCGCCTTCAAACAAACCAGTGTCACACCCTCCCAAGTAGGGCATTTTAAAAGAAAGGGACTCAAAGTAGCACCATAAAGAACAACAATGTCCCGTTAAGTACACATTTAAATGAAATAAAGAAGACGAATAATAATTGTAAGTGATGGTTTAACAATTATCTATATTGGTTTTCATAAATTTGGTATACATATTGTATTGAGTGCAGGCATTAAGCGAGGTAGAATTTGCGCAAATGACTATCTTTAATATTTTGAGTTTAATCAACAAAATGGGAGACCAAAATGAAAACACGATTTGTAAAACTCGCAAGTTTGTTGTTGCTGATGTTCAGTTTTTCAGTTTCATCAGCGCAGCAAGACGTTACAATTGTGGCGCCAACTTCCGAAGTCGCTGACGGTTTAGACTTAAAGGCAGTGAGCGTCCTGTTTCAGGATTCAGAAAATCTTGAATCCTTTGAGAGAGCTCTCAATGATTCTGAAACCGGCATCAACAATCTCGACTTGAATGAAGATAATGAAGCCGACTTTATCCGCGTTGTTGAGCAAGCAGATGGCGACGCACGTCTTATCATCCTGCAAGTGCCGCTTGCTGAAAATGAATTTCAGGATGTAGCGACTATCGAAGTTGAAAAAACGGCGGACGACGAATATAATATGCAGCTCCATGGCAATCACATCATTTATGGTTACGATTATTATGTTGCCCCGGCGCATGTTCATATTCACACCTGGCCGATTATCAGCTGGATGTATGGACCGGTCTACCGTCCGTACCGCTCTGTTTTCCGGATTGGATTTTATCCACGCTGGTACCGGCCGTACCGTCCGGTTAGTTTGAATGTTTACCGTACCCGGACGGTCAGGTTTACCAGCCGGACGACGTTTGCGGTTAGAAACACCAGCCGGGTCAGGAGTGTCACTAGGATAAATTATAAGCCGCGCTTCTCGACTTTGGTTAAGAAGAAAACAAAGGTCACGGTGATCGCGAAACGGAACGGTAGAACCACGACCGTTACAAAGCGCGTTAAGAAAACCAGGAATACAAAAACCGGTAAGACGACGGTAAAAAAAGGAACTAAGAAAACCACCAGGACAAAAGGTGGGAAAAAGACAACGGTTAAAAAAGCAAAAGTGACGAAAAAGAGAAGATAAGCAGAATAGGGTTCTTGTGGTTTTCGTAGGGGTTCAAAATCTTGAACCCCTACGATATATAATTATCCTACTCCTCCCGCTCCACATCCATCAGCCAGATTACAAGAATCGAAATAATTTCTTTGCCAGACGTTCAACTTTCCCTTGCCGCGAGTTATTGCAACCAAAAGCCAATCGCCACGCCAATAAATGTCGCAACCGCATAGCCCAATGTCCCACACAGGATCGCCGGAATGACCAGGGGCTGCCACTTTCTGGCCACCGCCATCGCGGCTGCGGTAGTAGGTCCGCCCATGTTAGCATTTGAGGCAATCACGATCTCGGCCAGGTCGAGCTTAAAAATTTTGCCAGCGGTCAGAAGGAAAGCCAAATGAACCGCAAGGATGATCGCTGCAAAGACGAACAAAATGGGACCGACCTTGATAACTATCATGACATTTGCACTCGCGCCAATGACAGCGAAAAAAATCTGCATTAGAAAAGTGCCGATTTGATCCGCTCCATGGATACTGCCCATCACTTTCGGAAACAGGGTCGCCAGCCCAACAATGATCGCAGTGACAAACAAAATACCGCTGCCCCTGATCCCCGTTAGATCTGACAGCGCAAAGCCAACGGCACAGACCACGGTCGCAATAGCCAAACCTCTGGCCATATCCAATAAGTCGGGTCGCTCGCCGGCTGGCTTCGCATCGTCGGAGTCATCGGCAAATTTGTGCGCTTGGTCATCGTATTTAGTGCGAAACAGCTTTTTCATCAGCGCCATCGATGGTAGGGAAAATA
>JADFPY010000354.1 GCA_022562085.1 candidate division KSB1 bacterium
ACAGAAAACCTAAAAACTCTTATCTAACGGGGTTAATCCGTGGCTAAAGTTAATTTTTCTTTTGATTGCGGCTTCGTCGCGCTGTGAAAATCAGAGTTCTCTGTGTCCAAACGTTTTAAACGTTTCTACTTTTAAAAAAAACTGTTTTATTATACTTTTGCTTTGTGAAAGGAGGGTTGACTTTGGTTAGTAAGAAAAATGGCTTTTTATTTCCCCTTGCTGCATTTTTAATTGCAAACTATTTTTTAGTTTGCCCACCAACGAGCAAGGCTCAGGAAAACCAAAATTATTCACTCGCCGGGCTCGACACTTTAAGAATCACCCGGGTTGCTGATAGCTTGATGAAAGCAAATAACGTTCCGAGCTACAGTTTGGGCATTGTATCTCAACAGGAACTCATTTACGCAAAAGCTTTTGGTGTGATGAATCGCAAAACCGGAAAGCCCGCCACGTCAAATACGCTTTATCAAATTGGCTCTATCACAAAAGTGTTCACGGCTACCTTAATGGCAGCGCTTAGAGATGATGGTTTGGTGAAAATAGCTGACCCGGTGAGAAAATACTTACCGCCCGGTCAGACATTTCCTGGCGGCAGGGATGATGCTGAACTTACTTTGCGGCATCTCGCAACCCACACTTCCGGCTTGCCGCGGGATTTTGTGAATCGGGTGAATGTTGACCCGCCGGGTGGCCCCGGTGTTGCAAAGGCTTACTCAATTAAAGAACTCTATGAAGGGCTGAATATATCGAAAATAACCGGAACGGTTGGCGCTTATGCCTATTCTAACCTCAACTTCGGGCTGCTCGGCCATGTTCTCGAACGCGCTGCCGGAGTTCCGTATGAACAATTGCTAAAGCAGAGAATTCTCGAACCGTTGCAAATGCTCGACTCTTTTGTGCAGATACCCCCGGAAAAAGAAGAACGGTTCGCGACCGCCTACTGGCCCAACTTTGGCCCGGAAGAGGATCGTGATCCCTGGTTTTTTGGCGAAATTAGCGGGGCGGGCGGCCTTACCTCTTCGGTGCCGGATTTAGCAAAATTTATTTCACTGCAATTCAGAACTGAAGATAATAAACAGAAACCCATTTCGGGGGCGACAGTACGCGAACTCTGGACGCCTCAGCCGGTTGAAGTGAATCGAGGGGCCATCGGTTTCGGTTGGCATATCCGGGAAATCGAAAACACCGGTAAGTGGGTCATTCATGGCGGCGAGGTGGATGGCTTCAGTAGTTTGGTCGCGTTTAAACCGGAACAGGAAATCGGCATTATTGTGCTGACAAACTTTGGCAACAACACGGCGCAAAACATGGCTGTGCCGCTAATGGAAATTGTTTGGGATTGGCTTAAGAAGTCATAACTTTTAGGAGGTTGTTAATGATTGAGCTGACAAGGATAATATTTGTCATATTAATGAGTGGTTCGATTTTTTTACCAGAAAGCGCATTCGCCGGTGACAAAAAAGGCGTTAACTGGCCAGGCTTCCGTGGCCCGAATGCCAGCGGGGTTGCAGAGGACTATCCGACAGCGACCACCTGGAACGTTGAAGAGGATAAAAACATCAAATGGAAAACAGCAATTCCGGGTTTGGGCCATTCTTGTCCGATTATCTGGGAAGACCGCATTTTTGTCACCACCGCAGTTAGCGGCCAGAAAGATCCCTTTTTAAAAGTAGGACTTTACGGCAACATCGACCCGGTTGAGGACAGCACGGTTCACAAGTGGCAGCTGTTTGCTTTAGACAAGAACAGTGGCAAAATACTTTGGGAGAAAACCGGCCTTGAAGCCGTGCCGAGAGTCAAACGGCACCCCAAAGCAAGTCACGCTAACTCAACTCCGGCCACGGACGGCAACTATATCGTGACCTTCTTCGGTTCTGAAGGGTTGTTCTGCTACAACATGAAAGGTGAAGAATTGTGGAAAGTCGATCTTGGCGATCTGGACTCCGGTTATTTCAAAGTGCCGAAAGCGCAGTGGGGGTTTGCAAGTTCGCCAATCATTTACAAAAACAGGGTCATCGTTCAGTGTGACGTTCAGAAAAACTCGTTTATTGCGGCTTTTAATATTAAAAATGGCAAAGAACTCTGGCGCACTTCCAGAAATGAAGTGCCAACCTGGGGCTCGCCAACCGTTTATAGCAAAAACGGCAAAACACAAGTCATCGTGAATGGCTGGAAACACATCGGCAGCTATGACATCGAGACCGGGGAGGAAGTGTGGTGGCTCAGAGGCGGCGGGGATATTCCGGTGCCGACGCCGGTTCTGGGCCATGATTTGGTTTTCATTGCCAACGCTCATGGTAGCATGTCGCCAATTTACGCAATTCGCTTAAATGCCAGGGGCGATATTTCCTTAAAAGACGACACTAGTGCTAACGAGTTTATCGCCTGGAGCCAGCCGCGAAATGGCGCCTACATGCAGACGCCGCTGATTTACGGCGACACTATTTATAGTTGCACAAACAGCGGTGTGTTAAACTGCTACGCTGCGAAAACAGGCGAGCGGCTTTATAAGCAGCGCCTGGGGGGCGGCCGGACGGGATTTACCGCCTCACCTGTGGCTGCGGACGGCAAAATCTATTTTGCCAGCGAAGAGGGTGATATTTATGTCGTTCAAGCAGGGCCTGAATTTAAGCTGCTTGCCGAAAATCCAATGGCTGAAATCTGCATGGCGACGCCTGCGATTTCAGAAGGGGTTTTGTTTATTAGAACGCAGAAGCATTTGGTAGCAGTGGGGGAGTAAGGACGCGCCCCGGCGGCCTAACTCTGACAGGGTTTGAAACCCTGTCAGAGTTCATCGATGCAACGGTCGTGGCCTCGATAAAATCCAGGACGCCATTTTCCAGTTTGGCGGCGATACTAAAACGGTAGCTTTTGGGAAACTTACCCGTATGCTGCAAAAGCCACTTGGAAAAGTCATACCCCCTTTTCTCCTATTAATCTAAAAAGCAAAAAAAATCAGAGTTTCAGAGGGACAGAGAAACAGAGTCACAAAAAATCATGACTGCAGGCACACAACACGAAAACCGTTGAAGTTGAGCCTGTAGTCCGGGTTGACCCTGACACGAGAATCGCAGCGCAGGTTATGTGCATCGTTGTCCCACGAGCCGCCACGCAACGCGCGCATCTTTTCATCATCATCATACCAGTTTTCCATCCGTTCAAAAACATTACCGGCCATATCCTGCAACCCTTCCGGGGTGGCGCCGTCCGGGTAGCGCCCAACCGGTGTGGTCGCATCTACGTTAGATCCATAGTTTGCGAGTTTCTCATTCGGTTCTTTACCCTTTTCTTTCGGCCAAGGGTATTCCCGCAACGAACCGTCGGGTTCCCGTCCGGCCGCAGCCCACTCCCATTCCAACTCTGTCGGCAAGCGATATATTTCAACGATCTTATCGACATCCTGCAATTTCGGGTCGCCGTCCTGCGCCGCCTGCAGGCAGGAGAGCCAGAAACAATAAGCGCGGGCCGCAAACCAGCTTATGCTGACCACCGGCTGATCGTCCTGGTTGAAGCGTTTGTTTTCATCTTCTGCGGAGCGCACTTTTTTTACCCAGCCACCGGCGTCGCTGCCCAGATAAGCTTCAAACTCCGCGATCGTTTGTGCAAATTCAAGCAGTTTCTCAGCAAACAGATTCTGCGGCAAAATGTCACTCAAATTCCCGACCTGGTTGTCCAGGTAGGAGATAAACCGGCGGTAGCGCTGGTTAGTCACCGGATACTTGGCAAAATAAATATCCTGAATCTGCTCATTCTTTTCAGACACCGAATATTTAAATTCTCCGGCGGGAATGAGAAGATACTCGGCCTGCTCCTCCAGCGGGTTGAGAAATGATGACGACAGCTCGGTGAATAGATTCGTAAGCTTAACAGCGCTCCTC
This sequence comes from candidate division KSB1 bacterium, assembly GCA_022562085.1. NCBI lineage: Bacteria > Pseudomonadati > Candidatus Zhuqueibacterota bacterium. The sequence continues at coordinate 3,879 of JADFPY010000354.1, forward strand.
GTCACCGGAGTTGCAGGTTTCGCGGCTGGTGCTTTCGCACCCATGCCGGAAGACAGAATCTCGCTGGCATAGCTCAAGTTCGCATCATCGCGGCCACTCTTTTGGACGAATTCTTTTACACTGGCGCGCGCCTCCGGCGTGTTAATGGTTTTCAGGCACTCGAGAATGTACCTCTGCTGGCCGCCCGTCGTCTTTGTATCGCGCAGTTTTTTGCCCAGGGCATCTATTTTTTTCTGCGGCGCTTCGCGCACCAGGGTCTGCAGCAGATTCTGCTGCTTCTGGTCCAGCTCTTCGCTAACCCTGGATTGAAAAAGGTTTGCCATAAAGCTGTCGAACATGTCGGCATCGGCCTCGCTGATAAAAAAACGCAGCGGCTCTTCCCACCAGTCGTCGCCAAAATGGCTGACCAGTCTTTTCAGCCACTCTTGCTTATTGTCCTCTTTGGTAATTTGCACCCCGGCCAGATATTCGCGAAATGATTTATGGCGGAAGATGTAATCGGTTTCACCATAGTCGGCCAGCAGCCCGGCCCGGTCGACTAAATTTTTACAGAAAACTTCGGCGTCCGGCTGTTTTTCCAGGGTCTTGAGAATGGGCTGCATCTGCTGGTGCATTTCTTGTTTCGGGGCCTCATCTTTTTGCAGACTGTGCTGCATCCAGAGCGCGGTGGGAGAAAGCACCCGTCTGGCCTTATCCGCGTCCAGCACCGGCAGCAGCTTGCGGCGCTTATCGCGGAAATCCAGCAAATAGTTCAGGGAAGCGTTGTACAATTCCGAC
>JADFPY010000355.1 GCA_022562085.1 candidate division KSB1 bacterium
AGGTAAGCTTGGTGGGGATCCATTTGCTGAGATGATATTTCAATTATATACCGGCCCTGAGTTACAACTTTGATGTTTTCTCGTGTTTGCTTAATAAGAAGATCATTTTCAATTTCCTCGACACTCATATCCGGTAACTGAGCACTCAATGATAAAGCTTGTGCTTTCAGCCCAGGGGTTTTTCTTAGCTGTAGGGTATTGATGAGTTCTGCGATACACTGTTGACTTAAAATATAATTCTTGACTGCGGTAATGTCCTCGTTTGCTGTAACTCCCGGCACCACCGATCGCACGGCTCGGGTTAAAAGTTTACCTCCTGATACCAAAATAGTAGTAGATGATTGGTAAACAGGCATCAGCGAAAGCGAATAATAATAGGCCCCCAGGCCAAACAAAATTGTCGGGAAAATTAGAAGCCACTTCCTTCTTTTGGCCATATACCAATAAGTACGCCAATCGAAGACAGCCTTTTGTTGGTTTAGATTAAGAGTCTTAATATTGGCTATATTATTGTTCATGAAGAATGTAAGATTCTAAGAATTCAATTAACGATTGCATTAACAACGAGTGCCACCGCTGTTGCTGTTATAACTGGAATTAATATCCTTGTAAGTAAAAATGAACCCACACCTGCTCTCCTTGGAATAAAGATGTTATCTCCCGGTACAAGAATGGGGGGTTTAGGCTCAGAGCGGTCTAAATATTCTTTTAGATTTATCTTCATCATGCCGTTTTCCCCTTTCCTCCGCTTTAGGATTTTCACATCAGAGAGGTTGGCGGAAGGGGTTGGCCCGCCGGCTAAAATGATTGCATCCCATAAGTCGATATTTCTTTCCAAATTATATCTTCCAGGTGATACAACTTCGCCCGCAATATAGATTTCATTCTTTTGCGCAAAAGGTGAAGATACATCAACGGGCGAACTGACCGAAGGCCTTGTTGGCACATGAATCGTATCACCACCCTGAAGTTCAGGTAGCTGCGCTACGTCACCGCGCTCGAAATACCTGGTTAAGTCCACTTGCAGGATATCTCCGGAACCTTCACTTTCGCGTATAACAGAAATTTTTTCCAGATTGGCGGTCTCTGACAGTCCACCGGCTTCTTGCAAGACACGCCACAAATTAGGAATGACCTCAAACGAATAAGTGCCTGGAGTACCGACCTGCCCGGTGACAAAAATCTTATTGCCTTGATATTCGTTTATCACCACAGATGCCTGGGTTATTTTGATTCGATACCGGGAGATTTCGTCAATGATTCTTTGACTCAGTTCTGAAGCGGTTAAGCCCGCAGCTTGAATACGACCCGCTATCGGAATTTCGACAGTGCCATTCTGGGCCACAACAGGATTTGTGTTGAGATCAGGTTCTTGCCAGAAAGTGATCTCCAGCCTATCCCCTACTTGCAGGACATATTGTTGACCAGGCAGAGAAGTTGCAATCGTTGAAAACATCACTGTGAAAAGTATAATCTTAGCCAAACCCACTTTCGTTACATCTCCGATTTAGCTTTATTGGTTCGACTGGCATAATCCGCCCGGTCGATGTTGTACCTGTTTAACATGTCGTAAAATGTGGTTCGGTTGATACCCAGTTCTTGAGCCGTGCGGCTGACGTTTCCGTCATTCTTAAGCAATGCTTGTCGTACGCAATTTTCTTCGAATTCCTCTACTGCTTTTCGTAAGTTCATTTTTTCTTGAGGAGATTCTTCAAATTTAAGGTTGAAATCTTCGGGAATGATAACGGCATTTTTCGTCATGATAACAGCACGTTTAACCTTGTTTTCCAGTTCGCGTATATTGCCGGGCCAAGAATAATCTTGAATCAATTTCGTCGCTTCCCGGGAAAAACCTTTTATCTTTCTTTCGTGCTCCAGATTAAACTTATTCAAAAAGTGATTGGCCAGGGTAAAAATATCCTGCTCCCTTTCTCGCAGAGGGGGCGAATTGATAGGGATAACACTCAGACGATAAAACAAATCAGGGCGAAACCTCTCTTTTTCGATTTCTTCCTCAAGGTTGCGATTCGTCGCTGCAATAATTCGTACATCGATTTGTATGGGTTCTCTACCACCGACTCTTTCTATCTCACGCTCTTGAAAGAATCGCAAAAGCTTCACCTGGAGGGCAACGCTTAACTCTCCAATCTCATCGAGAAAAACCGTCCCCTGATTCGCCCGTTCAAGTCTGCCTTTTCGCTGCACATGAGCACCCGTGAACGCGCCTTTTTCGTGTCCAAAAAGCTCGCTTTCGAGCAAATTTTCCGGAATAGCGCCACAGTTGATAACTACGAAAGGAAAGTCTTTACGGGGACTCTGCATGTGAAGTGCTTTCGCAACCAACTCCTTACCTGTTCCACTTTCACCGGTGATGAGAATGGTGGCATCGGTGGCGCTCGTTCGTTCAATGATGTCATAAACTTCGGACATCTGTTGGCATTTGCCAATTATTTCAGGAGTATAAAATTCAGCACTGTTTTCCAAAGTTGACAGTTGAATTTCCGCTTCTAACTTTTGCAAATGTAAGGCGCGTTTGAGGATTATTTTAAACTCTTGGAGATCGATGGGTTTTTTGTAAAAATCGTAAGCACCCATCTGTACAGCTTTGAAAGCCAGCTCCCTTTGCTCGTTGCCAGTGATAATAATAACTTTTACCTTCGAGTCTAATAATTGTATGTCTTCAAAAAGCTGCAGGCCATCTTGATCTCCGTTTCCGGATAAAGCTATATCTGACACAACCAGGTCGGGATGTTCGCTTTTAAACAGCTCAATTCCCTCTTCAGCGTTGCCTGCCACAAGCACCTTATAATCTTGTTTTAGGCTCCATTTAAACTGATCCCGAATCCCTTCCTCATCATCAATGATCAAAATTTTTTTCTTGTTTTTATCCATCACTCACTTGGTTATAACTCTCTAATTAATTTGTCATCAATGCATTCCACTTCAGATTAGCGGGCGAGGGGAATTCACTCCGGGTTAAATCCTCTTTGATGGGAAGCCCGACATAAAAAGTCGATCCTGACCCAACGGTACTCTGAGCCCAAATCCGCCCGCCCAGCGTCTCGACGATCTCCTTGCAGTGATAGAGCCCAATCCCCAAACCGTTATCTTTAGTGGTCCGAAACGGTCTGAAAAGGCTGTTCTTGATAAAATCTTCCGTCATCCCGCAGCCGTTATCTGCAATCGAAATTTCAACAAATGCCGGCGGCAACCAATTCGACCGAATGTTGACTGGCAGTGCACTTGCCTTGCCCTTTGAAGCTTTGATCAAGATCTGTCCACCATTTGGCATCGCGTCTTTGGCATTGAGGACCAGATTAACGATTACTTTCTTGAACTGAGACAGATCCGACAACAATTTGGGAATTTTTTGAAATTTGAATTTTATTTTAAACTCTGAGCTTAACTTAATATCCTCCACCGATTTCCTAATCAACTCGCAGAGATCTATCTCTTCTAACAAAACCCGGCTGTGATTGGATCGCATCGAAATCCTTGAAAGCAAACCTTGCATGTTGTCCACGGAGCCCGAAAGTGTCTTGATTAAATCTTTGCGGAAATCAGGATTGTCCATATTTTCCCTGGCATTTTCCGATAGCATGGAAAGAATCGAAACGGTATTTCTCAAATCATGAACCACAAACGAGGAAAATTTGTGAAAAGACTCTAATTCTTTAGATTCTCTCAGGTTTTCTTGCAACTTTAGATTTTGAATCGCCATCGCAGAGTGATTTGCCAACGTTTCCAATAGTTCTAAATCCTCGTCGGTGTAACCTTTGCCTTTCTTTTCTCCTAAAACCATCATTCCAACAAGACCTGACTTTGTCAGCAAAGGAACACAGACCGAGACCTGCAATCTAGCAAATTGCTCTTCGATCTCCCTAAAAGGTTCGGGTAAAACTCTTTTAGTGGACGTTCCGGATAACTTAATCGGTTCCCCCAATCTCCACAACCAGTCAATGAACTCTGGCTGCAAGTTGAGGTTTATCGCATCAATATCCCTTAAGTTTTTTTTTTACTCAAAATGATATTTGTAGAACCATCTTGTACAAGTAAAATTGCCCCCTTTTCCACTCCAAGAAAATCGGTTATCGTGTTCAAGATGGCATGATTCAAGTTATCAACGTCGAGATTAAACGAAATTTCAGCACTAAACTGGCTCCATATGTTACGGTAATCATAACTTCCCCTAAAGAATGTCTTGTCGATAAGCTTTCTAACCCCCCTTTTCCAAGAAAAAGAAGTCATTATTATAAAAAAGAGAAAAACGACAGCACTGATGGCGACTATAGAAAAGAAAACTTGCACATCCTGGCCAATCATAGAAATTAACTTTCCCAGGATACCAACAAGAATAAGGTAGGCACCAACCCATAAAATCACAACAGAGGAGTATACCGTTTCCCTATCGTTGTCAAACGTGATAAAATTCTTGAACCGAGAGAGTCGAGGCGTGATACAGCCAAAGAATATGCAAAGTGAAATCAATACCAACAGACCCGGGTTAAGCGTTTTGACCAGCAATCCCTGGCTGGCAACTACAATAAACAGAACGAATATTCCCATAAAAAGGATAGTGGGAATCCGCGACTGTTTAACCCCTCGCAATATTCTCAGTTTTTTCTCGAAGATTGCAAGGATGACAACGCTTGAA
>JADFPY010000356.1 GCA_022562085.1 candidate division KSB1 bacterium
GTGGCAAAAGTTTTAATTAAAAAAATCGTTTACGTTTTGGTCATTGATCTTGTTTGGATCAACCGTAGTTAATGGGTTCTTGTAAAAGCTTTCCCTGATTCGAAGAATTAACTAAGAGAAAAATCGTGCTCGGAGAGTAGATATAATGCGTTTTTGCTAAAAGGAAAAGTCATCATCTCAACCAAAAGATACATCTGAAAAGTATACCTGCTGATACTGCTTTGATGGGTGGTTTCATGGCGTTTTGGTCGGAAATCCTTGCATTTAGAGCAGAATTTTCCGAAAATATTGTGAAATACCAATGTCCGCCTGTCGTTAGTGTACAAAAATTACACGTATCCCGACACTACCCCACCTGCGCCCCTAACGTTGCCTGGCCAAACCGCAGGCTGAAATTAGTATCCTTACTTCAGCCTGCAATTTTTGCTGGCGGTCCCGTTAGCCCCTTTCTGGAATCATTTAAACCTTGCTTTTTAATGTCATCTTTCTTAATTAAGAATCCCACCAAACATCCTTCCGGGTGTGTGGGGAGACTACCCTGAGTTGGTTTCCGACTCAGGGTTTTTATTTCTCCTCAAAAAAAGCTGTGACAAACATCAATCCCTATCAAGAAAATCCCTTAGAGGCCAAACATGAAAGCCATTTTGGAGGTCACAATTTGTGACCCCAAATTTTCCACACTTGACAGCTTTCCATTAATCCTATATTCTTTACTTCTTGACTCTAACGGTTAAATTAACTATTTTATGCACTCAAAAGTCGAAAGGAGCCAAACCATGCCATTGGCCAAAGTTAGTACCAAGCACCAGATAACCATACCCAAAGAGGTCTTTGATGGCCTGGGTTTGGAGCCAGGCGATTTGCTGGAAGTGACTCTACAAAACGGCGAGGGGCGCATTATCCCCCAGCAGATAATGGCCAAGGCTACCGCGCCAAAACTTTCAGCAGCCGAACAAAAGACCCTGAAGAACGCTCAAAAAAAGATTGAAACTATTGCCAACGACAAGCTCAACTCGCGGGGTCTGACCAAAGCAGAAATCAAAGTCGCAGCTAAAGTCGGATTGATTGACCCAGACCAAGCTTACTATTGGGCTGAGGAATGGCAAAAAGATATGCGCGAATCCGAGCGCGATATTAAAGCGGGCCGCGTCAAGACGTTCGACAATGTTGAGGCCTTAGTTAAAGACCTCAAAACTGCATGAAATTTGATAGAACTGAGCGCTTCAAAAAACAGTACCAAAAATTACCCCAGCAAATCCAAAGGTTGACCAACCAAAAGCTGGGGTTTCTTTTAGAGAACTTAAATCACCCGTCGCTCAGGGTCAAAAAATACAAAGGTGAGAAAGACGTTTGGGAAGCCAGCATTACCATGAACTATCGCCTGACTTTTCGCATAGAACAAGATACCTACATCCTGCTGGCCATTGGTACACATAAAGAGATTTTAGGACGGTAAGCCCATTTTAATGAGTTGCACCCACTAATTTATTTTATTTAAAGAAGCACCTTTTTTGGCGAAAATAACATGTCCCAAGCATTTTGCCCACACTGTCAAGCTTTCAAGAACATGGGGATGACTGTTTTGCGAAGAAAATTGATCAGCCCTGACGGCAAGACCAAGGAAATCGAAACTAAAACCTTTCATTGCGAAAGCTGTTTTACCTTTGTCCGAAGTGAGGATACTGAGGTTGCCAAAACATAAAACCCAAGCGGCAAATCGGTTTCACAACAAAGGACGATAAATAATCCATTGCACACTTTGTCTAAAGTACCAACCAACTTAACGAAAGTTACTCTTAATCTGTGTCCATGATGTGTAGCTCGGCTCGACACTGGTTATTACAGGATATGTCTCGCCATTTACAAAAGCACTTTTCAAGGCCAGTCTTTGATTAGTTGCACTCTGCCGAATAATCCCAACATTAGCTGCAAATTGATACACAAGACTCGCTCCGGAATTATTATCTGTGATAACAAATTCTAATACATCGGGGAAAGTTCCTGCCGGAACTGCCAGGGAATCTCTCTGGCTGCAAAGCTCTACAACCACTGTTCCAGTAGCACCTGGTGGGATAAAACTTAGGCTATCACCTACTTCAGCTGCCAGGTCGAAAACTGCATGCTCAGATGAATCGCATGTAAAAAACATTCTTAATTGACGCAGGGAATCCACGCGGATAAAGTTCGAGTAAGCAGTAATGCATTGGCCATTCTGAAGTTGGTAATAAAGATTACCCTTTAAGATCAGTGAGTCCGTAATGAGGACCTCAAAATCGGGTGTGCCAGGTGCAAACTGTTCGTCATAAGTCCATGAATTCCCGACCCGCAATGGAAAATAATCGACGCTGTCTTGAGGCATAAGTACACGATTTGATACTTTGTTCAGTCCGCCCGTTCGGTCGTGGAATGAAGTGATCTGCCAGCTATCCTCGTTATTGCTCATAAACTCCAGTATCACCTCACCCTCGGCAGTCATTGGCGGCGCAGAAGCCAGTTGCGCAGTAACCCGGTAGCGATATGCTAACAACAGGCTGCTATCGCTCTGTGTTTCACTTCCCAAACTGTGCATATCGAGTTCGAGTGCAGTGACTTCGGCAAACATCCTGCTGTGAATACGTCTCTCGCTTTCGAAGTCCCACAACAGGGTCTCGCCATCGAGGAATGTGCTATGAGGGGCAAAACTGCTGAGGTAGCGCTCCAAATCCCGCTCTTCATAAGCCGTCCTCATGTTGACGACGACATCTTCGGGCGTGTGGAACGTATACTCAGGATCAACACTAGTGGGCTGGCCGCAGCCCGTAAGCAGTAAAAGCATCAGCATGAAATAGGAGATTTGCTGTGCCGTTTGAAATTTTCTAGAAGTATTATCTATCTGTTTAGCCATTTTCTGACCTCACAAGCTATTTGGACAATAATAAACGGTAAGATATGCCGGTGCAGGCGGGCTCCTTGAAGAAACCGTTACTATGACAAAACTGCGATTTTGATTGTAAAATCTTTTTAACGCGGCTAGAACCGATTTTGTGCTTCCCATTATCATCTTCCCCTCCACCAGTCGGACTTTAGATTACCAGCGGTGCATCAATAGGCGGAGTGTTAAAAGCAAATTGCTGCAAGGGGCAACAGCAGTGGTGATATCAAAAAGTTAAATAAAGAAATTGCAAAGTCAACAAAAAAATGTTGCATTTTTCGAATTCTAGTGGAATGTTTATTTAATTTTTTGAACGCTTTTTATTTTTAAGTGTATGACCAAATAAACGTGACTCGAAATTTATTGGAGGAGTCATGCCAATACCGAATGCCTTTTTTGGGGTTGTTGTTACATTAAGTTTCGTGATGCAGTCTTTTGCGCAATCCCAGTGAAACCTGAGAAGGTTTGCAACTTCAGTGTATGATACTGCGGCAAGGTAGATGAGTAACAAAAGATAGCAGTCGCTCACAACACAGTTTTTGAACCGATGTAGTCGGGAATTTCTCCTTTGTATCTAAAAAGAAATTTGACCAATCGTGACATCCATTTTTTCTGTAAACGCACGTAGTATTGATCTGCAGCGCGCCGGGCGCCAAGCAGCATACTTGGATAGGCATGGATGGTATCGGCAATTTTCGAGAGTTTAAGTCGGTTTTTCATTGCAAGGGTGTATTCGTTAATGAGCTCGCCTGCTTGATAACCCACCACGTGTGCTCCCAGTATCTTGCCGCCAGACGTGTGGAGCATCACCAATCCCTCCTCTTCGTGCTCCGTGACTGCTCGATCAATTTTTGAATAGGGCAATTCAATGGTATCAAATTTAACATTTTCTGATTCAAGCTCGCTCGCTGTTTTGCCAACATGAGCGCATTCCGGATCTGTATATGTGACCCAGGGAACAACATCTTGTTCATATTTTATCATCGGAATTTTGAAGGTGGCGTTTATGGCTGCAGCTTTGGCCATATTTTCTGCGACATGAGTGAACTTCATCCATGTTGTGATGTCGCCACAAGCGAAAATGTGTTTGACATTTGTTCGACAATAGCGGTCTACAGGAATGCCGTGTTTATCATAAGTCACTCCCGCTTTTTGTAAGTTGAGATTTTCCAGATTGGGTTTCCTGCCAACTGCAATCAAAAGGGCATCGGTGATTATTTTAGTTGTCTTCCCTGGGAGCGGCCCAACGTCCAGTTGGTAGGTGCTATTTTTTTTATAAATGTTATGAATGGTTTGTTCAAGGTGGAACGTCACCCCCAATCCTTCTAATTTATCCTTTGCAAATTGGGTGCATTTCGGCTCGTCGCGAATCAGAATCTGCGGGTCGAGGGCTATCACGGTCACTTTACTTCCCAGTAGAGTGAAGGCTTGTGCCATCTCCACACCAATGGGGCCGCTTCCTAATATCGTCAAATGTTTTGGCTGCTTTGTTAATTCAAAGATGGTTTCATTGGTCAAATAAGGTATTTTATCGAGACCTTTTATTGGAATAACCCAAGGGGCGCCACCTGCTGTCATAATTGCAGATCGAAATGAAATAGTGTCTGTACCATTTTTGCCCCAGACTTCTATTGAATGGTCATCTTTGAAAGTTACCTTGCCTTCGATAAGTTCGACGCCGCGTTCTTGCATGATGTCAGGTGAGTCCGCATCTTCATAGATTTTTTGACGAAC
>JADFPY010000357.1 GCA_022562085.1 candidate division KSB1 bacterium
GTATGGCAATACATCAGAGAAAATTTAAAGGGTCCGGCGCGGGTAGCTATTTAACGTACGCCACAAATCCCTTTCATTTTGCACTGTATGCCATCGGCTATTTTTGGGATTTGCAGGATATTTTTTTTCTAAGGGTGCTCGGGTTGCAGGTTTCCATCCACAAAGCCACGCTCCAAAGCGAGCTTCACCAAAGCGAGCTTTTGGAGTTTGATGCTCAGTTGAAAGAGAGAAGTAGCTATTTCAAAATTCTTAAGGATTTTAATTGGCTACGTATCAGGCACCAATTCTCGGACAAGACAAATGAAGCCATCATGAAAATATTGTTTGAGGAATTTAAATAAACGGGTCGTGGCTCAAACCAACCCTAAAACCCAAGTCACTGATGAAACCCTGATTTCTTTTAGAGGATTAAAAAATAGAGCCTAAGACAATCTGTGAAAATCAGTGTTAATCCGTGGCTAAAAAGATATTTACCATGGTAAACTCTAAACCGGGATTAACTTGAGTGGTTTAAAAAAATATTGCAAAGCCCGCAAATAATCTTTATCTCTTAGCAAATTAATGAGTTAGAGCAGATTATGGCCAGAACATCCCAACTTGTTCAAATCGGCAAGCGCAAAATCGAGCTTTCGAATTTGGAGAAAGTTCTTTTTCCCGATGACGGTATTCTCAAAGCAGAAATCATTCAGTACTATCTGAAAATTGCGCCCACGCTTCTCACCCACGCCAAAGGCCGGGCGATTTCGCTGATACGCTTCCCGGACGGCATTACAGGCGAACGCTTTTTCCAGAAAAACTTACCCCACTGGACCCCAGACTGGATCGAGCAGGTCCCACTTGGTGAAGCTGATAAGAAAATCAATTATATTTTAGCCACCGAAGAAGCCTCTCTCGTCTGGCTGGCAAATCTCGCCTGCCTCGAGCTGCACCAGTATCATTCGCGCAAGCCGCATTTTGACAAGCCGGATTATTTTGTCTTTGACCTCGACCCTCCTGAAGGCGGCCCCTTCGAAAGCGTGGTTGAAATTGCCCTCAATTTAAAGGAGCCCATCGAAAGTTTTGGCTACCACCCGTTTGTTAAAACCACAGGCGGCAAAGGGTTGCACATCGTTGTGCCAATTGAGCAGAAATGGGATTTTCACACGACCTTTGAGGCAGCTCAGGACATCGCAAAACCGTTTGTCGAAAAGTACAGCAAAACCACCACGCTGCACATCAAAAAGGAAGCGCGCAAGGGCAAAGTCCTGGTCGATATTTACCGCAATCGCTCAAGTCAATCAATTGTTTCTCCTTACAGTATTCGCGGTGTGCCGGGCGCGCCAGTTTCCATGCCCCTGCAATGGGATGAGCTGGAAAGTGTAAAAGACCCGAAAGTTTATAATCTCCACACGTCCCTGGAGAAATTATTGAGTGAAGGGGATGCCTGGGAGGGATTTGGCGCTTACGCCATTCACCTGCACACCAAGCGCAAAGCCGAAAAGAACGTTAGAGCTGTCAAAACTGCACGGACTTACAAAACCCCGGAGCAGCTCGAAAATTATAAGAAGAAAAGAAAGTTCAAAAAAACTTCCGAACCGCGGCCGGAATTCGCGGGGGGAGATGGTAACGGGTTTGTGATCCATAGGCACCATGCCTCCCGGCTGCATTACGATTTGCGCCTGGAGCAGGACGGCACCTTGAAATCATGGGCGGTGCCGAGAGGCCTGCCGCCACGACCCGGCATCAAACGCCTGGCAGTTCACGTTGAAGATCACCCGATGAAATATCTAACATTCGAGGGCGAGATTCCCAAAGGCGAGTACGGAGGCGGCATGATGTGGATTTACGCGTTGGGAAAATATGAAATCACCAAAGAGAAGAAAGACGGCTTTTATTTCCGCCTGCAGAGTCCGCAGTTAAATGCAGAGTATAGGATTTATAACACCAAAGATAAAGATTGGCTGCTCGAGCGCCTCGATTCACCTCAAATAAATTGGGTGCAGGATGAAATCGAGCCCATGCTTGCGAGCAGCCAAAGCCAACCGCCCACCTCCGGGGATTATATTTATGAAGTCAAGTGGGACGGCATCCGCGGGATGATTTCTCTGGACGAAGGAGAAATAAAAATTCGCAGCCGGAATCAAAAAGACCTCACTAAGCAGTTTCCCGAACTGGCAATACCGGATCAAGCATTCCGGGCGACCTCCGCCCTGTTCGACGCCGAGATCGTCTGTCTTGAAGAAAACGGTATGCCCAGTTTTAAGAACGTTATACACCGAATGCATCAACGATCCGAAGGTGCGATCGAGCGAGCGAGCGCCAAATACCCGGTGGTTTGTTATGTTTTCGACTGTCTCTATTTGGATGGACGGCCGCTTGTGAATGAACCGTTGATGAGACGCCGCGAATGGCTGGCAGATGCGATTCGCAAAGACACGCCTTACCGGGTGAGCGAAGTGGTTACCGAAGGCAAAGAGTTTTTTGAAGCCGCAAAAAAGATGGGCCTCGAAGGAATTATGGCCAAAATTCGGGACAGCAAATACCTGCCCGGCAAACGCAGCACAAGTTGGCTGAAAATCAAATCACGCCAAACCGCTGATTGTGTGATTATCGGTTATACGCAGGGCAAGGGAAACCGCGAAGAGCTTTTTGGAGCACTCCAACTCGGATATAATAATGGCAGCGGCTTGCAATATGTCGGAAAAGTCGGTACCGGCTTCGATACCAAGATGATGAAAAGCGTCTTCTCTGAACTGAAGAAAATCAAAAAAGCTCCAAGAGCCGTGGCAGAAAAACCGATAGACGACGCTAAAACCGTATGGATTGAGCCGAAACTTTTCTGTGAAATCCAGTATGCTTCGATGACGCCAAACGGGACTTACCGCGAGCCGGTGTTTGTGCGGCTGCGGCCGGATTTGGCGTCTGAATAAGTATACGACCCAATTTTTTGCTTGATTTTCGGGGACTTTTTTCTTTCCTTTAGAAATTATAGAGATTAGTAACAACCTCGGAGGTGATTTATGAGAGCAATCTGGAAAGGGCACATCCGGTTTTCACTGGTGACGATTCCGGTGCGCATTTACAACGCGATTGAAACTTCGGAAACCATTCGCTTCAATCAGCTGCACAAAGAAGACAACGGCCCGATTGGCTATGAAAAAAAGTGCAAGAAATGCAACGAAGTGGTCAAGAACGAAGACATCGTGAAAGGGTACAAATATGAGCCGGATCAATACGTCATTATAGAAAATGAAGACTTCGACAAGGTGAAGCTCAAAAGCACCAAAATTATCGAAATCGAAGGGTTTGTAAATGCTTCAGAGGTTCCTCACACTCTTTTCAACACCCCCTATTTTGCCGGACCCGACGGTGAAGTAGCGGAAAAAGCTTACACGCTGCTTTGTCAAACATTGAAAAAAAGCGGCAAAATGGGCATCGGACGGGTGGTGTTGCGCGACCGCGAAAATGTCATGCTCATGACCGCACAGGAAAACGGCATTATGTTGTATCGGCTTCGTTACCCCAAGGAAGTTCGCAATATTCAAGACGTGCCGATGCTAAACGGCATGGTTGCTAATCCTGAAGAGTTAAAGCTGGCACAAACCCTCGTTGATTCCATGACCACATCATTCGACAAAATTGAGCTGCAGGATCGCTATAAAGGCGCGCTTCGGGATATGATCCTGGCGAAAATAGACGGACAGGAAGTTGTCACCGTAGTGGAAGAAGAGAAGCCCGTTGTGGATATCATGACCGCTTTGAAAGAGAGCATCGATCAGGCAAAAGACGAGAAGAAACCGATGAAAAAAGCTACCGGCAAGAAGAAAGACGCTGCGGTAGCAAAACCCTCGAAAGCCAAGAAACAGAAAATAGCATAAAAATCGAGGAGCGAGAAGCGAAGAGCGAAACATGAATAAAAGTGAAAAATATCATGGGTAAGATTTTACACTTACCTGCAACTCAACATGTAAAGCTCGGTTTCGAGCGGGTCAAAGTTAAAAAAGGGCGGAAAAAAGACCCGGAAAAGCATGGGCAGATGAACATGTTTTCGCCTGCTTCGGAACAGCACCCGGCCCGTATTGTCAGTCTGCCTTCGAGATTTAGCCCATTTGAAGAAGCGTTGCTATTGGATGAACGCGGCGAAAAGAAGGCAGCCGAATCCTACGAGAAAGCCATCTCCAATGGTGATTCCGTGGCTGACGCTTATTGTAACCTCGGAATTTTAGAATCAAAAGCCGGCAAAACAGAAAAGGCATTCGACTGTTTTACCAAATCATTAAAAGAAGACCCCCGTCACTTAGAATCCCACTACAATCTCGCCAACCTTTATTTCGATATGGACAACCTCCGCCTCGCGCAGCAGCATTATGAAATTGCCACTCAAATCGATCCCAAGTTTCCGAATATTTACTTTAACCTTGGACTTGTGTTGGCAATTAATGAAAATCTTCAAGAAGCAGTTGATGTGCTTGTAAGGTATCAAAAGCTCGTCCCTAAAGAGGAAGGTTGTAAAGCGGACGAGCTATTGGCGAGTCTCAAGAGTTCGGTGGCGGTTCAAAAGTAAAAATGCCTAATCTATTTTGTTATCCAAAAAGAAATGATTTCACATATTGATAAATGAAAGTCCGAGATCTTATTAAGATAATACATAATGATGGTTG
>JADFPY010000358.1 GCA_022562085.1 candidate division KSB1 bacterium
GCAGCGGACAAAAAAGCTAGCCTAGCCTTTATGCGCCAAAGAAAGTCCCTTTTGGGGAGCTAGTTTTCGTTTCGAGCATAGACAAGACATTCGGCAAAAAACGTCTCAAACATTAGCGAGGTTTATCCCAAGCAATTTTTTGGCTGACTTTACCTCCAGTCTGGAAAAGCCCCACCCGTATTTTCCCTGTATTTTACAGGATTTCTCCATCACACATCAATAGAAGCGCAGCAATGTGCTTTGACGTATTTATTTCCAACGGACACGGGATGGGCGGACGAAGCTAGGCAACAAAGATTTCAAAGGTTTTCATTTGCGAAAGCCCTGTTGTTTGCAGTGTCGGGCCGAAATCTATCGATATCAAAAAACCCCGGCACCAAACTCGATGACATAAGTAAGTCGATCGATATCGAAAAAACCCTTGTTTTTAACACCGGCACGTAATCCCATATAGTCTGTCAGGAAACTTAGAAATTTTAACGGTGATTTGGTGATATTCACCCGGAATTTGATACCTGTCTCAAGCACAAAATCCGTTTTTGTTTTGAATTCTTTTGATTCTTTACTGATCGGCTCCTTGTCCCACTCCACACCGACAGCAAAATAGCTGTCAATCCAGCGCGATGCTGACGGTGTATACATCAACATCCAGCCGAAATCCCGCAGTCTCTTATCCTTCAAATACATGCGATGTACCAAAAAACCTCCTGCCACGGGATCCTCGAGATTCCTGACGATAAAAAAGGGAAACACAAACGACATACCGAGATCGCCATCCGCACGCATAGAGATAGCAAATGCTTTGAGCGCTAATTCTTCGGACATAAAATGGCCAAACCGGTTTAAATCAGTATTTTCCTCTATTTCCGGCCAGTCGCGTTTTTCCTTCTCTGCCATTTTAAGAGCCAGCAATGCATCGTCTCCAGCCATCTCCGAGGCGGGAAAGGCCCGAAGCTCATAAATGGCATTTTCAGGCGCATATTCGCCATTTTCGCTATGTCGTTCACGTAACGGACTATCCTCAGGTAAAGGCGGAAAGACACGGTGTTCCGGTCGCCTTACTTTCGACATCCAGGCCTGGTATGCCCCGGTAAACAGGGCACCACCGCGAATTATGTCGCGTAATCCCCAGGCATCATTAATGCGTTTATTGACATCAAAACCCGGTGTATAGTAGCCATCCGAATTTTTGTCGGTGCACATCCCGTGCTTGCCTTCTTCCACAAGCAGGTGCATCGGGAATCTGGTATATCGGTCCGTTTCAACAACATTGTAAAACCATCTTAATCCGTGCGCCTCAGCAGTAACCCGCATGATCGCGATAATGTAATGCGTTTTCTCGCAATCATGCTCGTAATCTTCCAATTCATCGTCCCGTATGATAATGATTCTGTATTCCGTAGGTTCAACATCGTGGTCATGCGCACCAACGCCTTCTTCAAACGGAAAATAAGCGATATATTTGAGCTTGACCGCTGCGATATTGTGAAGGTCAAGCATGCTATTGCCTTTGACCTCCGCATCCGGTATATAACCGGGTCCCAAAGTATCTTCACGCACCAGAATCCGGTTATATTGGTAATATACCACCGGTTTATCCCGATCCTCTTCAAATGGCAGCGGCGCCGGCATTCTGATCTCCTTCCCTTCCTTATCATCCGTAGTGGGTTCATCGGGCGAGAACCAAAAAACCGGTGCACAGTAAGCGGCAAGCTCTTTAAGGCTCATTTCCCGCTCAGTCGTCCAATAGACGGCGCGATTATCGAAGCTGAAATCACATTCGTCTTCAGGAGCCTGCGCGAGGCAAATTGATCGAAAGCCGGACAGGCCAGCGAATACGGCTAAAGCGATGATAATTCGAGTTAAATAACTTAACATTAGTAATCCTCCAGTTCATTTTATTATTCTGCTTGCTGATGTCTGTTTGAGATTGTGTTAAACCCGATCGTGCAGTCTACAGTCCAAACGAAAAACCCAGCAAGAGACGAATCCGCCTGAACTTCTTGGTGGCAATGTTTTCCTGCTCATCGAGAGGAAGTTTTATACCACCTGCCGGCGGTAGCGTGATGAGCCGTTCGATTTGATCGTCACCAAAACTCAAGATTGTGCCGAGGGTTAATTCCATATTTTTTAGTCGCAGTTCGATGCCGATACCAGCATGATAGATATTCATCCTGTTGTTGGCCGTGTAAACCTTAGATGGCTCCTCTGTAATACGCGATAAATCCGACGTAGCGGCTGAAAAATCCGTGGTGAAACTGCCATAGAAGGCAATATTGGCGGCAAAATACCGTTCATACCCAATCCCGAGATTCAGTACTGGCTTAAATTCCTGCAAAATGGTATAATCCAGGGTATCACCGGTACTCTGGCCGACAAAAGGTTCCGGAGCCATGACAACGGATTCTTTTACCTTTGAAAACCACTCGGCAGAGACATGCAACCTGTGACTTCCGACGAAGAATCCCGCGCCAAACCCCACTGACAGAGGCGTTTTATAAACTGCGTTCAGATTGCGCTGATAATCAACTTCAAGCCTATCACGCGACACCCCGCCATCACCCGGATCAAGGCCGATAGTCAGATTATTGAACAGGGTCTTGCCACTGCCTGCCACATTGAGGCGTGGAGTGGTCAATGTTGCACCCAATGACCAATTTTTGTTTAATAAAGCATAGCCAATTTTCCACAAAAAATCCCAGGTCGTAAATCGGTACTCCGTGATTTTCTGAATGGCTGCAAGATCACCGTTGCCTGCAAGCGCTTCGGTCAAAAACCTGAATTCATTCTTCTGCCGACGATATGAAAGATAGGTTGAAACGCCGATACTGGATTTTGCCCATCGCTTCCAGGACCAGGTAAAACCATACCACTGATCCTTGATTTCATTGGTTGACTTGTATTCGATGGCGTACGACTCATCCCCGGGAGTCCGCTGTATAATATCCACCACACCACTGAGCCGGACTGTGAACGGAACGCGCGAACGCACCCGGCTCAAACTGGTGTATCCCCACGCGTGTTCCTTGCCGGGACTGCGGAACATACCGGCCGCAAAACCCGGCGCACTAGCCAAATTTTCATTGTTTAAATCGATGCCCTGACCAAGGCCATCTTTGACCGTGCTTTGAGTATATTGGTAGAGCCTGGTGCTGAGAAGCAGGCCAGGATCGGGGATTAAAGCTAAACGCGCCGGATTGTAATACACAGCGGCCAGATCATCGACGCTGCCGATAACCGCTCCGCCCAGCAACCTTGACCTCGAACCGTATTGGTCAGTCCAGTAGTGAGCATCCTGGGGATAGGCTCGAGCAGTCAATAATGTAAGACCTAACAATGAAATAGCCAGGAGTCTCATATTGGAATTCCATCCGAGTCTTTTGATATTCAATATCAATTTGAGCCTTCTTGAGGCAATCTATGAGTTAGCTCTTGCACGATTGACGTTTTGCCAATTCTACGCTGTCCGTAAAGAACTAATGCATTGTCATTTGGATTCTTGAGAACCCTTAACACGTCCTTGAGCACGTTCCTTGGGCCAACATAAGCTTTCTGTCCGCCTCCAGGATTACCAGCGATGTAGGGATTCGTTTTCATCTTGTGGTTTCCCAAATCAGAATGTCGTTGCAGTGACCAACCGACTAACTGTCTCAACGCCAAAATGTGCGGATTTCAAAAGTGAAGGCGAAACCGGAGCTTTAAAATTCCGAACCATTGCCTTGTTATGCATTAGTCAAACAGGAATTTACACCATTACCTTTAAAGCAGTATACGGAACGATATTGAAGATAAATATTACGATTTTATAGTTGCTTAAATACTGAATATACACAGGCGCTAAATCAGGCTGACTGACACCGAATATTTTGCTGTGAATCCTCGAAATAGGCCCTTTCATTACAACCAGCAGAATAGTTGTAAATAAAAGAACGCCGATATTGATTACCGAGCACCAGCCTAGAAATACAGTTAAAGTATTTATATCTACCATGTCAATTACTCCTTGATAATTTTGTAAGTTTGCATAACCGATTGAGTTCACCTGCATTTTGGAGCATAGCGGAAATGTCAGGCGCAACGATTTGTTAGCCAATCATTGCTTTTTCTTATATCAGCCCCTTAGTGACCTTTCAACGTTAGGCGCGGGCTGAAGCCACGTGCCATGCGAATTCTTTTTGTTCTGGTCAAGGGCGTCCGCGCGGCTAATATTCTAGGCATTGATCATTCAATGTGAAACCTTTTTCAGAATACCCCTTGAAAGACAATCATGACGACACCAGCAACAATGACATAAAAGAAATCAACAGTGATCGCGTAACCGTTTTTCTTCACGAAGCCACCCATTGACGCTGTAAATGTCGCAACAGCCAGGATGGCCAGTACGGCAGTAATCAGTGCATCGATTGTTGCAGTAATACCAATCACAAGAGCAAGCAAGAGCAACGCTACCAATTGCGTCACCATAGCAAATACAGGCATCTTATCAGCACTATCCAGAGATACGCCAGAACCTTCCGCCCACTTCTTCCCAAAGAGTTTCGGGCTGTACCACACCCAACCAACAAGAAAAGAAACAACGGTCCCTACGGTTACTGCAAGCCAATTTACCCTTGAAAAGTCTTCCACAATTT
>JADFPY010000359.1 GCA_022562085.1 candidate division KSB1 bacterium
GAGAAAGATAACGGCTGGTTCCTGGAAAACGGCTACATCGAAGGCAACAAGGCCAAAGCCATCCGTAACCAGGTCGACCAGCTCTGCACCGAGCTCAAAGACGATGCCATTCACCTGGTCAATGCGTTTGCAATTCCGGATAATCTTTTAGGTGCGCCGATAGCTCTGGAAAAGTAAACAAACCTTAGATGACCCTATTGATTTAGATGGAGGAAAAAGGCAAGGGCAGACAGGTGAAACTTAACAGACACCTCATCTGTAAAACTTCTTGACAGAAACGGTTTTTGTAACTATATTGGTTACGAACTCGTAGGTGATTTTATGAACACAAGTAGCAAATTTGTCGTCGCCACCCACGTTATGGTGGCAATGGCCGCATTTAAATTAGCAAGCGGCAAGTATCAGGTATTTAAATCAGATTTTATTTCTGGTAGTGTAAACACGAATCCCGTAGTCATTCGCCGAATTTTAGGTCTGCTTCGCAAAGCCGGCCTGGTCGTTTCCCCAACCGGCCCGGAAGGCGGCTCAAAGCTCGCAAAAAACCCGGACAAAATCACCCTCCTCGAAATTCACGACGCTGTTGAAGACTCCTGCCTCTTTCATCTGCACTACCGCGATCCAAATCAAGAATGCCCGATTGGTCACAATATTCAGGATGCCTTGAGCGGCGTTTTTGCTGATGCGGAAAGCGCAATTAAAAATGTTCTGGCCAAAAAAACGCTGGCAGATATTGCGCGGGATATCATGGACCGTTCAGGCATCTCAAAAAAACTCGCAGAAGGATTCTCCTTTGAGCAACTGAGACAGGACTTTGTTTTTCAGTCGGGAAAAATCATCGAAAAACCGCTGGTTGGCTGATTTCTTAAACAAAATCAAAGACCGAACCTCACTCAGCCTTCGGCGGATTGTTTTTAATACCTAAGTTGAGCGATTGTAGATAAAATAAAAAACCTTTTGAGTTTGTAAGCTATTGTTATTATTTTAATTGTAATGAATCAACGGAAATAATAACACCAAACCCAAAAGGTATAAGAATATGGCAAAAAAATCCGTATCGACGCAAGCAAAAATTACCAAAATTGACGTCACAAGAGAGAAAGTTTCTGGTCGCGGCGGCATATTTTTCTTCCTGCGATATGTTGAGAACATCATTTTTTATCCTCTGTTTGAGAAATATTTTAACTTTCTCAGGGTATCAGCGAAAGGTCTGCCGATTTACCAATTTATCAAACAGCTTCTTGCCCATTTCATCGACGGTACGGATATGTCGATGAGCAGTTTTGACCGTCGTAAAGGTGACGAATCTTATGCTGCTGTTTTGGAGAACGTTCCTGAGCAAATGGCATCCTCTCATCAAATGAAACGTGTTTTTAGTAAACTTGCCTATATTGGCAATCGGGTTTATCGGAGCTTATTGCATCGATTGTTTATTTGGCGTCTGAAGATAGAAAAACCTGCTATCATTATTTTGTTTCTCGACACCATGATTCTAGACAACGACGATGCTGACAAACGCGAAGGCGTTGAGCCGACTTATAAGAAAAAAAAGGGGTTCCAGCCTTTTCATATTTCCTGGGGGCCTTATCTGGTCGATGTGATTTTTCGCAATGGCAGCGCTCACAGTAATCACGGCTGTGATGTCATCAAATCCGTCGCCAAAATAACCCGCCTCATTCGTAAAAAGTATAGCGATGTCCCCATCATTCTGCTCAGCGACAGCGGCTTCCTCGACGATGCCAATTTTCGTTATTTTGAAGAACGATTGAAGATTCATTATATCTGTGCCGGTAAACAGTATGCTGATTTAAAACAATACGCACAACAAATTCCGTCACAACAGTATAAGACGCTTGTCAAAGGCAAGCAGTCCTGGCAGTATGTTGAGTTTGGCAATCGCTTGAAGAGCTGGCCGAAATTTCGCAGATGTATATTCACAACCCTGGAAACAGAGGAAGACGGCCAACTGAATCTGGAATTTGCCAAAACCGATAGTTTCATTTACACAAACCTCGGAACCGATAAAGTGTTGACCGAAAAGCTCACCCGAGCCGGCGGCCAGCATTACCTGACACCGGAGGGCATTATCGAACTGAACCATCAACGCGGCAAGGGGGAACTCGTACATCGTTCCATAAAAGAATTTGCTACCAAAGAACAATTGCCATTCGAACGCTTCGGTATGAACCGGGCATACTACTATTTTTTAGTCATCAGCCATTTTCTTTACGAAGCCTTCAAACGCGATGTGCTCGACGATGTTATTCCGGTGACATGCTATCCAAATACCTTTAGACGAAGGATCATCGACTTTGCTGCGAAAATCGTGGCAACCGGCGGTCACATCATTCTGAAAGTGACAGAGACTGTTGTTGAACAGCTACAGTTAAAATTATTATGGCACCGGGTCAAAATACCAGTACCTATAACGGTAACATAGAAAAAAGAAAATTCAAAAAATTCGAGGGTGAAGTACGTCTTCAAAGTCCTATTTTCGCTCTCCGTTAAGAAAAATGACAAATCCAATGCACATTCGGGACCAAAAACGAAGGGTTCAACATTGAATCTGGAAAAGCAGTGCTAAAATCACATCTGCCGGCTAATATTTTTTTTGCCAAACAAGAATCGCTCAATTTAGGACTTATTAGAACTGCCTCGACCCGTTGCCGAAACGATTCCAAGCGTTTCATGGTGGTGGTCTCGGACGGGCAAGCCAGTAAGTATATAGTTTTCCGTTGTCTTCGTACTTCAGCACGTCGATATCGCCAAATTAATTAATGACTGTTGCTTTCATTTTTGTTTCCCTCCTTTTTGGTAGAAGTTTAAAGTTTAAGTTCATGGTTTATTTGTTGTTTCCCTCATTTTGAAATCGGTTCAGCTAAGCCATATCACCACACCAATGGTCATAACTATTAAGCTGCCAAGCGTCGCCAAGGCAGCAATGCCCCGTGAGTTGAGAGAGAGCGGTCGAAAGAGCAACGCAATCCGCCCAACCAAAAACATTGGAGGTGCAGCCTTCAGCAGGTCACGCTGCGCCTGTGGTCCCGCGCGCTTCAACACCTCGTGAAAATATCCGATGCCTCGAGCCAGTGGACCAAACATCGCTACACTCTGTGGTTTTACTGGGTTTTTGCCAGCCGAAACACGCTCCAATGTTTGCTCCAATCCCTGTTCATCACCAGCCCAAAGCGAACGGAATGCAATCTTGCCTTCTGTATTCATGAGATAGGCAGCATTCGGCTTCGTGTCTAAGGCTCGATGTAGACTCCCATCGATGTCGTCAACAGCTACTGTCCACGGTATATCATAATGGTCCTGCATAGCCTTTGCATGTTCGAGCTTTTCGTCAAGAGTTTCCGGCTGCTGATAGTTCTCCCCTGGATGTGCCTCACGAACATTGAGTATGACGAAAGCTATCTTGTCGCCGAATTTAGAGTAAAGTCGCTTCAACGGCGCAAAAGCGCTTACAGTCATCGGACAGGTCACCGACCCGAATATCAGCAGAAGTGGCTGCTTGTCAGTGTAGTCCTTCGTCTTGATTCGCTCGCCAGTTGTCGTTACCAAATCGAACTCCGGTAAGGGGTCGCCAGGGCCAGGCGCCCTCTTCTTGAACCGAAAATCTTGCATCAAGAGCTGAGTCCTTAGGCGTTTAAAGCGATATTCTGAGGCATTCGCAGCTGAACCTTTAATATTGTTTTTTTCACTCATTTTTGGCTCCTTATTTTATTTACTTGTGGAAACCGGGCCCTATCCCGCGCAGCACGACAGCTTCGCCACATCTTTGTCGAACGTCTGCGCGGCAAGCTTGATCCCCTCGGACAGGGTCAGGTAGGGGTGGAACACCGATGTCAGGTTCTCGATCGTGAGTCCGAACTGAACGGCGAGTGCCAGCTCCGCAATCATCTCGCCCGCGTCGGAGGCCAGAATATGGGCCCCAAGGATCTTCCGTGTGTTCTTGTCTGCTACAAGCTTGACGAAACCACGCGTGTCGCGCGCGGCAAGCGCACGGGGGATATGCTCAAGAGGCAACTCTGAGCTAATCGGCTCCATCCCCTGGAATCGGATTTCCTCCTCGGTGAGCCCAACCGACGCCACCTGCGGATCCGTAAAAGTGACCTTGGGCACTGCCGTGAGATCGAACGGCAGGGTATTGCCAGTCAGGGCGTTCTCCGCAGCCGTCACAGTGGCGGCATGACCGTCCTGGCTGAAGCGTACGGTGTACCCGCCGTTCCGCTCAACCCGCTCAATCGTCACCCCAGAATGGATCCCCATTCCTTCAGACGCCATGTACTCGGCCAGCGCGTTGCCAATTGCTGGATCCTCGGCAGGCACGATCCGTGGCAGCGCCTCCAGTATCGTGACGCGCACCCCGAGTCGGGAAAACATTTGTGCGAGCTCGAGCCCAACGGCGCTGGCCCCAAACACGATCAGCGAGCGCGGCAGCGTCTCCAGATCCATGGCTGAGGTACTGTCCAAATATCCGGTCTCA
>JADFPY010000360.1 GCA_022562085.1 candidate division KSB1 bacterium
CGGCTGCTCTCATAGTAAAGTGAAGGAAATCGTGAAAGAAACAAAAGATTTCCTCAAAAAAGAGATCGACCTGGTCACAGGGGGTTTTCATCTTTTGCCCTATAAGTCCGATTATATTTCCGATCTTGCAAATGAAATGAAAAATCAACTGCATGTCAAACGGGTTGCGCCTGCCCACTGCACGGGTCAACTGGCATTCAAGATCTTTAGCGACATTTATGGCGAGAATTATCTTTTTGGTGGACTCGGTAGTGAGATTCGATTTTGAGGTATACTATTAATGTCTTTTTGTAAATATATTAGACTTCTGCAAAATCCAAATAAAACGAAAGCGAAGGCGTCCACGCCGGGCCCAGGAATTCGCCTTGGCGATTACTGTCAGAACAAACAAAACATTATCTACCAAAACCACATGAAAAAGCTTACGTTCTCCTTAATTTCGATCGCTCTGCTCGCAAGTACTTTTTTTGTAAATGATTGCGCCGCACAATCAAAAGAGACCGCTCCTAAACAAATTGCGAATTCAGACACAAGCAAGCTTGCCATCGATTTTCAAGCAATCAATTTAAAGGGCCAACCTTTCCACGCCAACTCACTAAAAGGCAAAACCGTTTTGCTTGATTTCTGGGCGGTCTGGTGTGCTCCTTGCATTGCCGCATTTCCAACTTTGAAGAAACTAAATCAAGATTTGAAGAAAGATAATTTTGAAGTTGTAGGGGTCGCGGTCTATTCCGGCACCTATAAGGATGTGCGACAATTTGTAGCAAAACATAACCTGGATTATAAAATCGTAGTCGGCGATGACGACCTTGTTGAAAAATTTGGCGTAATCGGTTATCCGACTTACTTTCTTATCGGTCCGGACGGTAAAATTCACAAAAAGTATGTGGGTGAAGCTAAGAATCTCTACTCAGAAGTAAAGAAAGATGTTTTGGGATTACAACAGAATCGGAGGAGCAAATGAAACTAAAACTTACTACCGTGACCTTGGGTGTGATTGCTTTTGCAGCATTGGCCGGGGCGGCTCTAGACGTTGTAAGGCTTGCCTGGAAACCTAAGAAGGGCACCTCTGCCAAATACGCAGTTCGAAAAACTTACGAAACAGAGTTTTCAGAAATAACCTATGAATTTAACTCTGTGGTTCGTGTGGAGACCATAGAAGATGGGAAGGTCGTTCTAGCAATAGAGAATTCAAGTCCGACTGTCACTTCTGATGGACCCACGGGCTGCGGAATTCAAGTCTACATCCCGACTATCAGAGCGACCTATTCCCGCCAAGGCGAATACTTATCCACTGAAAAATTGAACTCCACTTGGGCTGGACCTGGTCAAATGACAGCGAGCCAGGTCGTGAGGTTTGGCCATATGAATGCACTGGTTTTGCCTGACAAGCCCATCAAAAAAGGCGATTCGTGGGTGCACGCCGTGAATTCCAACTCTAACACTGGCGCCCTGGCAGCCAAAGGCACTTACAAATATCTAGGTACTGAAAGAATCGATAAATGGAGTACGTATAAAATCTCATTTCAGTACGAAGAGACCAGCGGCGAGGAATGGCAGCGCATGTCAGCGACGGGCACAAAATGGATTTCCACAGAAGATGGAAGCGTTGTTCAGGAAAAAGTCATCATTATCAACGCTCAAATTGCTGTCCACTCAGTGCCGATAGAAATTGAGCGCAAGAGAATTAATTAATTCATGACAAAAGCAAAAATAACTAACCCATAACTAACCCTTAATCAAAGGAGAAGAGTATGAAAAGAAAACTAGTGCTTTTACTCGTCTTGAGTTTGACCTGTTCAGCGTTTTTTTCTTTTGCCGGGGAGCGAGGTGCCAAGCCAGCGACCTTGGAAAACGAATTAAGTGCTGATGGGCAAAAAATTGTCGATTACTTGCTCGACGATTGGCAGACGCAAATGCATTCCACCAGCATTGCGTTGGCCATGGAGAACCTTGGGATGAAAGCAAATGATGCCGTACGGCTGGAAGTTGGTGAACATTTCAGGGCACACACTGATTTGGCAAATAATCTAAAATGGTGGGGAGCTAACAACTACATTCTAAACAATGATGAAAAGCTGATTGCGAAGTATCTAATTAATACCTACGCCGATGAGAAGCGCATTGCCGACCTAAAGGAACTGAGTAAGGAAGTCGGCATCCCGGAGAGCGATTTGAAAGGGCGACTGAATTTCATCGCTCAGGCCGGCCTTTTACAAGCGTCGAGCACTGAGAAATTGGGCTATGTGCTTACCGATAAATTTACCAGGTGGGGTGGACCGTTCCGCTATAACTTCCACACGGTAAGGCAAGAGGGTGCTAAAGTCTTCGATGTATGGTGAGGTGTCGACTTCCTGCTGTTGGTCAACAGCTATGGAGACAAGAAGGTTGAAATCGAAGATTCTTGTGCGCACTGCAGTAAGAGAATTAATCTTACTATTGAAAAAGGTGAAATTGCTTCTCTCAGCCCCGAGACCGTTTGGATTCAACAGGGGGGTGGCTGAGCGGTTGATAATCTCTTCTGGTCAGAAGAGCACTTAACTGATTGGTTGGATTCTTATCCAGAATACAAAAAATTAACTCATGCGAATATTGGAGAATTTTTGGAAAAAGTCAAATCGAAGCACAATTGAAAATAGTGGTACGTTCTTTTTTGTGTGAATTTGAAAGGGAGAGTCTGTTTTGGGCTCTCCCTTTTTTTGAGGTCTTCGTAGGTAGAACCCTTTACACGTTTAGGACAATAGTTAGCCGAGGTTGACTGAATTGCACATGATGAAATGCGGAAACAGCTTATGCGAATTTTGAACTCAGGGTTAGCCAAAGCGAAACGCTTGCCTATTTGGACATGGAGACTGGAAGGGGTAATGTTGTTGTCTTCATTGACACTTTTTGGTTGGTCGAGAATGCCGGATGGGAAAGGATCTAAGCCCTTAGAAGAGAAGGAAATCATGGTAGGTGGCATTGAATTTATCTATGTCAAAGGTGGCACCTTTCAAATGGGAGACCAATTTAGTGAAGGTAGTGATGATGAACTACCGGTGCATCCCGTTCGGGTGAATGATTTCTATATGGGCAAGCATGAGATTACATTTGACCAATATGATGCTTTTTGTGAAGCTACAGGCAGGAATAAACCTAGCGACGGAGATTGGGGACGTGGGAAACGTCCGGTGATATACGTAAGTTGGCGTGATGCAACAGCATTCAGTGAGTGGCTATCGGAACAGACACGAGAAAAAATACGATTACCGACAGAAGCGGAATGGGAGTACGCTGCAAGGGCAAGGGGAAAGAAAGTACGCTTTGGCAATGGAAAAAATATAGCAGATCCAACAGAGATAAATTTTAACGCAAGTGCGGATTACAAACAGAGCTACTCAGTCGCAGGAGAATATCGCAGAAAAACGCTGCCGGTAGGCACCTTTCGGCCGAACAGTTTGGGCTTATATGATATGAGTGGGAATGTATGGGAATGGTGTCAGGATAGATATGGTGAGGATTACTACACTAACAGTCCTGAAGATAATCCGAAAGGACCATCCAGCGGTAGTTCCTATGTCTATCGGGGCGGCTCGTGGTCAGTGTTTTTGCCGCAGCTCATGCGAGTTTGTGTCCGTTTTGGCACCTCTCCCGATTATCGATACTTCGGTATTGGCTTTAGAGTTGTGAGGACTTTTTAAACTTCTCTAAGTCCAGACATCTGAATTTAACGGGGTGGGTGCGATACGACTAATAATATCTGCTACTCAGGAAAAGCATTTAAGGGTTTGTTGGAGTCTGGTCAAGAATACAAAATGTTAAATTATGCAACCATAGCCTGAACTCCTCGTTATCCACCCTTTTGGCTTTGTAGCTAATTTTTTGTGAGAGAATCGGAATAATTTAGCAAAGGTGCTTGCTACTCATGTTATGTAATAATGAATAATATTCATGAAGTATTCATTTACCTAGATCTGGGAATGTTTAATGATAGAACTTTTGTTACTACAATGCCTAGTAGAACAATAAATAAACATAAATAGTGAAGTGATAAGAATACGTCAAGGATTAAAGATGAAACCCAAAGCCTTTTTTTTATATCTCATGAACGCATACCGTTGCGCCGGTCACGTTGCGAACAACCCCTCCAATGGTGGTTGGACAATTATATCATAGGTGGAGAAACCATAACCGGATACAGTGCACGCGGGCGAGGCGGACAATTTATTTTTGTTTTTCCCGATTTAAAATTGACCGTGGTTTTTACCGGCGGCAATGACAATCAATTGAGCGGGCAGCCCTATGACATGTTAGTGCGATCCGTTTTACCCGCGGCCGGATAACTTTGCCACTGAGTGGTAAATAAAAGGTGAAAAGATAGAGTTCAGGAGAATACATTAATGCGAAAAATTGACGCCCTTTTGTACACATTTTTTCTGCTGATTGTAAGTGGGTGTAGTGGCAATATTACCGAACCGGGAAGTGAACTGCCCGATTTCG